>CAJUOO010000011.1:0-24358 GCA_910588535.1 uncultured Lachnospiraceae bacterium
TTATTTTTTTGCAAGTAAAAGGAGCTGCGCACGAATTACTTAGTGCGACAGCCCCTTCTTTCTGGAGAGTCTTATACTGCTTGAGGGTGACAGCTTTCTCCTCAGATACTTTAATGGGATTTGAATTTCTCTGCCAATATTTTTCCAAGCGTGCTTTTTCTAGAGCCATTTAAACCACATAAAATAATTCCCATAAGAAACCATCTTTCTAAGATGTTAAATCAAAGGTTATCTTTCAAAAGATTGCAAATTTCTGTCAAAGTATAGTCATTGATACGGCTCGTTCCCATTGCAGTCTCTTTGCCGACTACTTCTTATCAAAATCTGCGGGCTTCCCGTGGTACGGTATTTTAACCCGGAGATCATGCGGGAGGAAAGCGCACAGAGGCAGCGGGTCAGCCACAAACTGAAACTCTGCCCGGAAAAATTTCTGCCGGTCATCGAGGGCGCGGTTGATGGGATCATTCAAATTCAACAGAAGAATGCCCCCAGATTAGTTACTTATTGACGTCAGTAATGACGATACTCCCATCTTTATTCAATAAGAGGGTTATATTTGTATCATGGACAAAATAATTAACGCCTGTTTCATTATCAATGGCTATGCTCCACGAAGATCCTTGTGTATAAATCGTTTCAAACCGCTTTTCTTTGTTTACCATATTCATTCTCCTTTTTAAGTCATATCCTTATTTATAATTTGTTTTCTCGAAATCAGCCACGAAATCGCATAAAGTAATACACCTACAATAGTCACAAGACCACAAGCGAGCAACTTGTTGTCAATTAGCAGCGCAGCTCCTACAAATACGAAAGCGGAAAGAGGGTACGCAATGATTAAAGCCAACATACTTTTTTCTTCACTAAGCAGGAATGTGAGTGGTATTGTCATGCTTCCAGAAAACAATGCCATAGCAACGCTGATACCAACAAATAGCATCATAGATTGATAGTCAATTTGACCTTTTATAATGGATGCCACAACACCCAGAATGACACCTAAAAGCAAACCGATCCCACTAAGTAGTAAATACAAGATATATTTACAGTCTAAAACAGCCGTTCTGGATACAGGTAAAACAATCGAAACTTTTTTCCAACCAGAGTTTCTGTCCATATTTATCGTCGTTACAGAGATCATTCCGAGCATAACAGTTGCAATTACAGTTAAAACCCATGTGGAAGTCAAAAAAGACATTCCTATTCCAACCACTGCAAAAACTACGAGTATGATATATAGCACAGACTTGATTAAATAATAATCTTTAAGTAATAAGCCTTTCATTTTATTTCCCCCTTTCTCCTTTTACATAGAGAAGCATAATTTCGTCAATCGAAGCTGAATCAATCAGTGCTTTGGGATATTTTTTCTTCATGGCAACACGATCAGCAACCAACACCTGCCATTCATAATCCATCTTGCGATATACGATGATGTCCAATTTATCCAATGCCTCGAACTGTGCGGCTCCACACTTAATGATACCATACTGCTCGATCAGCTCATCCTTCGGCTTTGAGAATACTACTTGCCCTTCGTGAATAAAAACAATGTAGTCAGCAATTTTTTCAAGGTCAGTAGTGATGTGCGAAGAAATCAAAATAGAATGAGTTTCGTCCTGTGCAAAGTCCAATAAGATGTCTAATATATCATCTCGTATGATGGGATCAAGTCCACTGGTGGCTTCATCCAAAATCAGTAGCTTAGAATTATGGGACAAGGCAACTGCGATTGCCAATTTCATTTTCATTCCTTTTGAAAATTGCTTAATCGGTTTATCAGCAGGTAAAGAAAATTTTTTCAAAAGGTTCAGGAATGTGTGTTCTTCCCATGAATGATAAATGTCTTTCATAACCCGGTTGAGTTTTCGGGTAGAAAAGATTTCAGGATAGTTATTGCCGTCAAATACGACACCAATCTGTTCCTTGATTTCATTATCCAGCTGCTCTTTACCTAAAACGCAGATGCTGCCAGCCTCTTTCTGAATAAGTCCCAGCACTGCATTGATCGTTGTACTTTTTCCGGCTCCATTTTCACCAATCAGTCCTACAATAGAACCACATGGAACAGAAAATGAAACTCCATTCAACATAAAATCTTTATATGTCTTAGTTAGACCTGAAATAATTAAAGCATCATTCATTCTCCATCATCCTCCTGATACATAAGGGTTAGTAAATCGGTCAACTTATTGAGAGATATTCCGCTTGTGCGTGCGATTTCGATTGCCTCTGCAAATTTTTCCTCTATCTTCTTTTGTTGTTCTTCAAGATAGAAGTCTTGGTTTTGTGCCGACACATAGCAGCCTTTTCCAGCAGTTGTTTCAATAAAACCATCTTCCTGCAAAGTTGCATAAGCCTTTTGTACTGTAAGAATACTGATGTGCAACGATTTTGCCAATGAACGCACAGATGGAATTGCTTCACCAGCTTTCAGTTCTCCACTCATAATAGCCGCTTTGATCTGTGAAGAAATTTGCTCATACAGCGGTCGGCTTGCTTTATTGCTTACGACTATTTCCAAATTCTCACCGCCATTTCTGTGTTGTACTGTATTGATATTATAAATACAGTATAATACATGCAAAAACAGTTGTCAATATGGTAGACAGCCATATCATATAAATAATTTGTATTCATCTACGCATTTAGGGTGGTAAAAGTCCGCGGAAATCAAGGGTTTTTCTGCATGGGCGGTATGAAGAATTATGGATTGATTATCCTAATTATAAAATCAGACATAACAGTGATCTGCTTTCATTATTTATTCACAAGCCTATGATGTATCCAAAAGGAGAAAAATTCCAATATAACAATACAGGGTATGTCCTGCTTGCAATGATTAAAGAAAAAATGACAGGAATATATTTTGACCAATACCTAAAAGAGAATATTTTTGATGTATGTGGTATGAAATCAACGGGGTATTATGAGTTGGACAGGTTGCCAGCAAAGTGTACTAATAACTATATTTATTGTGCTGATACAAAGGATTACCGCACAAATATATTTTCTGTTGACGTTAAAGGCACCGGTGCAGGTGGGGCGTTTATAGCAGTAAAAGATATTATTCGTTTTTGGACTAACTTACTGGAAGGAAATTTGATCTCAAAATCATATGTTTCAGATATGCTTAGTAAACAGAGCAGAAATGGGGATGATGCAGAAGAAGGATATTATGGGTATGGAATGAAACAAATATAGAGAATACTGCCAAAAGACATGCCAAAGTATTGTTCGAAAAACTATAAGCCAGTCAGGCAGAGGTTACAAAAATAAAGATTATCACATTATTAGTAGCATTGTAATCTGTACAATATAGAAAAATAAAATCTTACATCATAGATTTTTTTGATAATATTATATCTCTATCAAGTACAGGAAGGCTTCTAATAATGTGATATAGTGCTATAAAACAACATTTATAAACCGATCGGAAGATTGTCCATTTTCAGACAGATAGTATAAATAGAGGCTTGTGATTTTTCATATGTGGTGGTATAACAGGCGGGAATGGAAAGTATTATAGTTGTATCTAATACATTAAGATAGGATAGTTTTGTCATTTATCTTTTCAAACATTTCCTTTACCATAGGCGCATTTTTTGTTAGTCTTTTAATACTTAACTCCTCTGCTTTGTTATTAGCTAATCGGAGATTATTTTCAGAGGAAAGAAGAGCTTCTTTTGTCTTTTGTAAATGAGAAATTGTTTTATCAATTTCATTAATGGCAGTTGTAAATTTTTCACTGGCTAATCTGTAATTGCGAGCAAATCCCTCTTTAAAAGAATTCATATTTTCTTCAAAATGAAGAATATCTATTTGCTGATGCTTTGCAAGTTCCAGCTCTTGCCGATATTTTAAGGAATTTTTTGCTGCATTTCTCAATAGAGTAATAATTGGAATAAAAAACTGGGGACGAATAACATACATTTTATCATATTTATATGAAACATCTACTATGCCATTATTATATAGTTCATTGTCAATCTCTAATAAAGAGACCAGTACTGCGTATTCACACCCCTTTTCTCGCCTATCTTTATCCAGCTCTTTAAAAAAGTCTTCATTTTTATGTTTGGTAGCTGTCTGATCCATCTCATTTTTCATTTCAAACATAATAGAGATATATTCAATTCCTTCGATTGACTCTCGAAAAATAAAATCTCCCTTGCTTCCATTTCTCGCATCATTATCTTTTTCAAAATATGCAGTTGGAAATGCTGTCATTCTTAATGAATTAAATTGATTCAGACAATGCTGCTCTAGACTTTCTCCAATCATTTTAGTCGACTGTCTGGCTTTAAAATCTTTATAATACTCAATTTGCTCATCTTTTAATTTAAGTTTATCCTCATATTCCTTGCGCAGAGATTGTTCTTTAAATTGATTTTCTGTCTCTTTATTTGACAACTGATTTTTCAATTCAGTAATTTCAGTTATTTTTTTAGATAGTTCATTATCTTTTTCCTGAACTGCTTCAGAGACAGCCAGTTTCTTTTCTGTATCACTATGAGTAAGCTTGGCTTTCAACTGTTCAATTACATTTTCTTTTTCTATAATTTCCGTCATTTTTAAAGAAAGAGCGATATCAAATTCCCTTTTCTGTTTCATTTTTGCAAGTTCTAAATCTTTTTCTTTCCTATCTTCAAAGTCTTTTTCCCGTTCACTTAATTCCCTATTAAATTCTTTATCTCTAACTTGTTGAAGAATCTGTGCATAATCAGACTCATCAACCACAAAAACCTCTCCACAGTTTGGACATTTAATTTCTGGCATATTCCACATCCTTTTTATTTTACGGCGTTTTGCCCTGTTTTATATTATTGAAAAATATATACCTACTTGCAGATATTATAAAAAGAAAGAATAAATTATTCAATATATATTATAACAAATATAAAAGTGAAATCCATTTCTATTTATTATTAACGACATAGATATTATAACATACGTTCTAGTTGTTCACAATCATTTATTTGTATCACATATCACATAACCGATATAAAACTAAATACCAAATCTCATATGCGTTGTTTACAGAGATGCATTGGTATTACAGATGTTATCTAATATACTTTTATATATTTATTAATTGTAAAATTTTGCATGTCATTTTTGTGAATGATTTGCCTAAAGAACTGCCTATGCGAATTTTTTTAAATATAACTATTTGCATTATTCTTTGCCTGAAAATAAGATGCAGATCATTCTCAAAAATATGTATATCTCTTTTTCAGATAAAGTATATATCTGCTAATAATTGATTGAGAAAACGTTAGAGATCGCTAGGACGCTTGACAGCATACTGACAGTATGATAATATCATCAACATACTATTTATATTTGGGGAGGTGAAGCGGTTGTGGCTAGAAATAAACACCCTGAAGAGACAGTAAACCTTATTTTGGAGGTTGCATTTCAGTTGTTTATGAAAAAAGGATACGAGCATACTTCCATTCAGGATATTATTAATAATCTGGGAGGACTTAGCAAAGGTGCTATCTATCACCATTTTAAGTCAAAGGAAGATATATTATTTGCCGTCACGGATAGAATGACAGAAGAATCAAATAGGATGCTTGGTGTCATTCGAGACCGAACAGATCTAAACGGAAAGGATAAATTAAAGATGATTTTTAAAGAATCTATCCTAAGACCTGTGCAGGATGAGATCTTTACCGTGGCTCCTAATTTAAGCAGTAATCCAAGATTAATATACAGCATGTTTCGAGAAACTGTGGTGGAGGCAGCGCCAGATTATATCGTTCCAATTATAAAACAAGGAATTGTGGATGGTTCCATCAAGACAGAGTATCCTGAAGAATTGGCAGAGTTAATTATACTTATCGCAAATATTTGGATGAACCCAATGATATTTGATAATACAGTGGAGGAAACTTGCAGAAAATCTATGCTATTTCAGCAGATGATGCGAGGATTTGGATTGGATATTGTAGACGATGAGATGCTAGAAAGATTGCGGGAGCTTGCCATTATATATCAGAAAAATAAATAAGGATAAGAGAGAATAAATAGTAAAAATAACGGGCGTTATTGTACTATTCTGTTGGTGGCAATTCTTCTTGTGAGAGATTATAATAAAGAGCATAAAATATAAGGAGGTTGTCATTATGAGCTTAGGAAATAATCTATTTCATGTCCGGAAGAAAAAGGGCTTGTCACAAGAAGAGGTTGCTGAGAAATTGGGTGTGAGCAGACAGACAATATCAAAATGGGAGACAGATGAAACATTGCCAGATATTCGCCAGTCAAAACATCTTGCAGTACTATATGGGTTGTCGCTGGATGAGTTAATTGAATTTGATATTGAGGTAAAAGAAATACAAGAAGTGATTGATAGGACAAGCGAGGAAGTGACCAATAAAATAGATTGGACAAAGGCATGGGGCAAGAAATATCCAGTGCTTGTGCAATATCAGAAGGAAGTGGATACGTCTTTTTATGCGGCAAGATTGGATGAGATGCAGAGCGATTTGCAAAAGAAATATGGGTACAATGAGCTGGATGCGTTTCTCGTACTGAAAGATATATTAGCGGCCGTGTGGAAGAATAAAAAGAAAGATTAAATTATATGATTGCAATGGAAGGGTCCGTGTAGGCGGACCCTTATTCATTTAGCTTTTACTGTTTTCAGTGTGATAGTATTTCAGCATAAAATACAATCCCCAATCTTGATCATTGGCATATGGATCGTAGAATCTGCCTGCCTCACCGTTTACGGAGACGGGATAGAGATAAGCACAGGAGGCACTGCCATCTGCATGAAATAGACTTAACACACCCCGATGGGAGGCTTCTGCTTTTTGGAAATATATGTTGTCGCCAGTCGTTTTTGCATAATCATAAAAAATATTGGCACTAAGTGCACTCCAGTAATGTGGGAATGTGTCACCGTATAACTTTCTCTTGCCAAACCAATAGCCGTCCCAATGCCTAATAGCTGTCTCATAGAGATGATAATCTGGCTGCCTCCCGTGAAACAATTCAAGAACATCTAATTGAAGCTTGGCACCTTCCAGATATTTTTCTTCTTTCGTCACGATATACATTTGTAAAAGCAGGCTGGCTGCAGGGGCGACAATACTCTGTTCATAATTAACCTCATGAGCTGGATAATGTAGCCCGTTGGCGAGGATACGGTCACAATGTTCTCTAAAGTATGTCATAAGCATGTTACATTCTTCTTCCATATGCTCTGCAGATAGAAGGGTAGAAAGTTCTTCTAGTGGAACTTCGATCGCATAAAAATGAGTGCCGCCTTGTTGATAGAAGGAACATAGTGCATGATATGCATATTGTAAATAATGCTTGTCAGAGAAGAGTCTGTACAATTCAATATAGAATACGCTAATCCATGGATAGTTATATAGTCTGTGATGGCTGTTGTTTTTTTGGTAATCGTTATATACTGTCCCTGACTCAGTGTCAAAAAGCTCTCTCTCCACATAGGTAATATAGTTTGACAGGCTCTCTAATACAAGCGTATCCTTGTGTGACTGCAGGTATCGTGCAAGTAAAATGCCCATTCCTATGCGCTCGCGCCCGCCATTATAATCATTTTTTGAATTATAATATAGATTGTTATCCTCGTTGTCATATGTCAAATAGGCACCATCCAACTTGCTGTGTTGGCTGTGATATTGTTGTTTTTCTACAATAAAGTGACAGCGGCGCGTTACAAGCTTGTCCAGAGCAGGAAGTACAAGGATTTTGCAGTGGGTTTTGATATTTTTCACTGTTATATCATAACTATGCTCACCACAACTAAGCCCAGATTCTTTTATCAAGATAGTTTGATCCAATATTACAAAAGAAACAGGACGTCCTTGCTCTGATATAGTGATATCAGATGCAGAAAACGAAAATGCAGGATTTATAGTAAGATGAAGTTCTTCTTCCTCAAAGATAACATAGGATTTTGCATGTACAGCCAGATGGTTCGGATGATATAAAGGAAGCTTTTGATAAAAATCTTCTTTTCCATTATGCCAAAATAATGTCCATGTGATAGAGAAACTTTCCTTTGGCGCAAGTGCCACAGGAGATGGATGGAAAATAAAATCACCGCGATCATTGCTGATTTGGGACAGATCACGTTCGATGCTATAGCCTCCTAGAGAACCTTCTGTTAGGACAAGCCCTAAGTGCGGACTCTTTCCTCCCATGCGAAGTGCCATAACATAAGAAATATGCTCTCCGCACCATATATGTGTATGGCAGCGCATGGTCATACATACAGCGGAAGATTTATAATCGTCAGCAAAAGGTGCGTATATGGAGATGTCTCTTAGGGATGTGAAAATATCACGGTTGGTTATATTGGTAAAGATATAGGTTTCTGTCAATATATCATCTATAGATTTGGACGATTTTGACACTTCAATTCCTTTTGGTGCTTTTACCGTTCCCCATTCTGTGTTACCCTCAATCCAATTCATGTGGTAGGGATCGTTTGGATGTATGAATTCTTTCATAGCTTTCTTATCCTATTTATATTTTATTTTTCCGAAATGGATGATATTATTATAACAGATATATGAATAGATTCAAGAAATTGTTCGAGGATATGTATGTTGTTTCTTGTAAAGATGAAAGAAGAATAAGGATACTTCCAAGTTTATGTCTGCGCTGCAACCATAAGCTTGAAATACGCAAAAAGCAGCGCAGAAATGAGGTAATAAATGAAGATACGGTTGGCGGATACGGCAGATATTGATTTTCTTGAAAAACATGATAAGCATATTAAGAAGGAAGAATTACTATTGGCTGTATCATTAAGAAGAATACTTATAGCAGAGTGTAAGGAAGAGAGAGTTGGATGGTTGAGGTGGAATTTATTTTGGGACAATACGCCGTTTATGAATATGTTATTTGTGCTTGATAAGTATCAGAAGCAGGGCTATGGGGTTGCCTTGGTTTCCTTTTGGGAGGAGCAGAGAAAGGAGGAGGGCTATCAGATGGTTCTGACATCTACCTTGGCTGATGAGGCCGCACAGCATTTTTACCGTAAATTACATTATGTGGATTCAGGTGCGCTTCTGCTTCCCGGCGAACCCTTGGAGATTATCTTTCGGAAGGAAATTGGATAGAAAGTGGTGGGTTCTACAGATGATTGAGTTTTCGAAATTCGCTGGGAAGACTATGTGTGATCTCTTGAAATGCCTTGGCAAATTTGCTCTGGCTGTTATAACCAACCATGGCGGCGATGGAAGCAATACTCTCCTTTGTCTCCAAAAGAAGTGACATAGCTTGTTTTATCCTATACTCTTTCATATAGGTGGCAATGGGCATCCCATAGACAGCCTTAAAGCAAGATTTAAGAGAGGATGTATTTATCAGATATAGTCGGGATAGTTCCTCGATGGTATATTTTTGATCTAAATTCATGATAAGCTTGTCGTGTATTTCCTTTATTAGAGCAATCTTAGAAGGGCTTAACGTTGTATTTTCTTTTATAATTTCTTCTTGTATAGCGAGGAAAAGCAACAATTCTTGAAGCTTGAGCTTATAATATGGAAATCTGATATATTCAGGCAGGTGATAAAGGACGGAAAAGATACCATCTATTTTTTGACAGCTATGCAGGATAACTGGCTTCTGATAAAAATAGAGTGTATGGTGTAGAAGCTGTTCAATTATATTGTCATCCACAAAAAATGTGGGACCACTATCTGCCAATTTATTAAGTTCAATGTAGATTATGATTCCGCTAAAACACCTATCTGGGTAAGTGATTTCTATTTCCAGAGTGTTTGGCACAAGATTGATAAATAGTTCATCTGGGTGAAGACCAAAAGTATTTTCTTTTTTATCCTGCCATTTGGCTTTGCCATAGTGGCAGTGACAAAGTATTAAAGTGGGCGTATTGGTGCGGAAAGAAAGTGTGGAGCTATCAGCAACAAGCTGTAGGACAGCAAGTCTCATACCCGGAAATGGGCCAAATACTTCCAGCTTTCCCTTTCCGTTGGATAATTCTACAGAAAGATCCGAAACACAAGGATTGGGCGTGCAGGATGGATGCTTTATAGATGTAAGCCCGTCTGGCATATCTTGCAAGATATGTGTTAATGTAACAAAATAATCTTCTCTCATAAATTTTTATTTTTGTATTGGACAAGTGATATCCATTAAATCTTCAATCATATGGTGCAGAAGTTTAACTTGTTGTGTGTCAGCAGCTTTATAATATACTTCCTTTCCATTGCGCTGGCTTGTAATTAAATTTCCAGCTTTTAGTGCTTTTAAATGATGAGATACGGCAGGGCTGCTCATCTCCATCATGGCAGAAAGATTGATCACACATTCCTCACAGTGGCAAAGAAGCCAGAAGATACGTACTCTGCTGCTATCACTGAGCAATTTAAAGATATCGGATATGGTTTGAAAGCTTTGATTGGTTGGTATTTCATTGATAGTATGTTCCATGATTTGTCCATGCTCATGGGGCAGTGGAATAGTTGGCATAAGCAGATTCCTTTCTTTTGAAAAAATAATGGAAGAGTGGAACGGATGAAACGAACCTCTCTAAAACACGACGATATTATTATATAATAAATAAGATATATTTGACACAAAAGCTTATCGATATATCTTCCTAATAAACGTATAAATGAATCAATCATTTACAAATTTTTGTTTTTTTTAAGCTGATTATACCATTTTCATATCTTATTTACAATCATGAAATAAAATCCTGAAGGAGTGGGGATATGGTATTTTCGGTTTGTGCCTATGGTCCTTGAAGATTCTATAGAGAAAGTTGGCGCATAATAAATCAGCGTATGATAGCCCGATCAGAAAAATTTTTCGCCTAATTGGAAGAATTCTTTTTAGAGGGATTGAATTTCTGTGAAAATAGTGTATAGTATAGTTAAACAATTAAATAAATGTTTAATTAATGGCGGTGTGAAGTAAATCACACACTATCTTGTGTCTGCGTACTGTCTGACACGAGACGGTATGTAAAATAAGACAGTACAGAAAGAGGGTTTGTATGAAAAAAACATATAAGATTGAAGTGGATTGTGCAAATTGCGCAAATAAGATGGAGGAGGCTGCCAAGAAGACAGCGGGAGTGAAACATGCAGTGGTTAATTTTATGACACTTAAGATGAATGTGGAGTTTGAGGAAGGAGCAGAGCCAAAGGTAGTTATGCAGGAGGTTCGCGCAAATTGTAAAAAGGTTGAGGATGACTGCGAAGTATTTATCTAAAAAGAGCAGCAGCTCTATAAAGGATGTTCCTGCTTGAGAATCGGAAGTGAGGTTTATGATGAGCAAAAAGCAGAAAAAAATGTTATTTCGAATTATCATGGCAGCAGTTTTGATGGTGATACTGCAATTTCTACCTGTCACAGGCATGATTCGATTTTTATTATATATGGTACCATATCTGATAATAGGTTATGATATACTGATAAAGGCAGGAAAAGGGATTCGGAACCGTCAGATGTTTGACGAGAGCTTTCTTATGGCGATAGCGACAGTAGGTGCGATTGTGCTGGCGGTATTTAAAAGCGGTGATTATACAGAAGCGATCGCTGTTATGTTATTTTATCAGATTGGAGAATGGTTTCAGAGCTATGCAGTGGGTAAGAGCCGAAGAAATATCAGTGAGCTAATGGATATTCGTCCTGATTATGCCAATATAGAGCTGGATGGAAAATTGGATCAGGTAGATCCAGATGAGGTGGAGGTTGGCAGTACTATTGTGGTGCAACCCGGAGAGAAGGTGCCGATCGATGGGATTGTTATGGAGGGCAGCTCCAGCTTAAATACCAGTGCATTGACCGGGGAGAGTCTTCCACGTGAGGTATCTGTAGGAGACGAGATTATCAGCGGTTGTATAAATATGACTGGAAGGATAAAGATTCAGACGACGAAGGAATTCGGTGAGTCTACGGTGTCTCGTATCCTTGATCTCGTGGAGAATGCAAGCTCTCGCAAGTCAAAATCAGAAGATTTTATCTCAAAATTTGCCAGAGTATATACACCTCTTGTCTGCTACAGCGCTCTTGCTCTTGCTGTGTTGCCTCCACTATTTCGTGTCTTTTTTATGGGTCTACCAGCAGATTGGGGCGAGTGGGTTTACCGCGCATTGACATTTTTGGTCATTAGTTGTCCTTGCGCGCTGGTGGTCAGTATTCCTCTTAGCTTTTTTGCTGGAATCGGCGGAGCCAGCAAGGAAGGAATCCTTGTAAAAGGTTCTAATTATCTGGAGACATTGTCACAGACAAAGTATGTAGTGTTTGATAAAACAGGTACCCTGACACAAGGAGTGTTTGAGGTAAATGGTATCCATCACAATAAGATGGAAAATGAGAAGTTAGTGGAATATGCGGCTCTGGCAGAAAGCGCATCCTCTCATCCTATCAGCAAAAGCCTGCAGCGTGCTTACGGGAAAGAGCTTGACCGAAGCAGAGTGACTTCTGTTCAGGAAATCAGCGGAAGAGGTGTGATTGCTACTGTTGACGGGAAGGAGATCGCGGCAGGAAATAATAAGCTGATGAATGAGCTTAATATAAAATATATAGACTGTCATCATGTGGGTACAATTATCCATATGGCGATAGATGGCGAGTATGCAGGGCATATTGTGATATCAGATGTGGTGAAGGAAAATTCGAGAGAAGCTATAGCTGCGCTTAAGACGTCCGGTGTGGAAAAAACGGTGATGCTTACTGGTGATGCCAAGAATGTAGCAGATCAAGTAGCTTCCTCACTGGGAATTCAAGAGGTGTACAGTGAGCTGCTTCCTGCAGGGAAGGTTTCCAAGGTGGAGGAGCTGCTAGATAAAAAGCCTGCAAGGGCAAAGCTGGCCTTTGTGGGGGATGGTATTAATGATGCTCCAGTACTTTCAAGGGCAGATATTGGGATAGCCATGGGTGCCATGGGATCAGACGCTGCCATTGAGGCAGCGGATATAGTATTGATGGATGACGATCCTGTAAAGATAGCCAAGGCGATTCGCATATCTCGAAAATGCCTTCGCATAGTCTATGAAAATATCTGGTTTGCTATTGGCATCAAAGCGATATGTCTGGTCTTGGGTGCTTTGGGAATTGCAAATATGTGGCTGGCAGTTTTTGCCGATGTTGGTGTAATGATAATAGCAGTCCTCAATGCAATTCGAGCATTGTTTGTAAAAAATTTATAGATATTCTTTTTGTAAAATAATGTACCCATTTAAAATCTGTAGGTGTACTTGCGAGAAAAAATATGTGTTGATGAAAAAATATATCATAGGTGAAGATTCTATGATGCAGCAGTAAAAAGAACAAGTCAATAATCTTGCTGTTGGTAGCAGGGCATCAAAACTGTAATGCTCAAAGAGGCGAGGTATTTGACTATCACGGCAGCAGCAATAAGTTTTTATTATATAAGATACTGTAACATGTAGCACTATTTTATACTTTATCTGCTGCTAAAATTTGTTGTATCATTTTCTGGAAAGATCCGTCCGGTGAACTGCCTGTGGTCCTCCGTCACCCCGCTCTCGCTTAGTGAAAAACGCAGCGGACGCTAAGCTCGATACTACCTCGCTAAGCGCCGGCGTTTTTCAATAGGTTCCTTGAGGACCACAGACAGTTCGCCGGGCTGTTTTTATCAGTTAGGCAAAACACGTTGTATCTCTGTTTGTACAGGATCGATAGATAGTTTTGTTGTATTTTTAATGAAAATTCGATGATTCTTATAAGTATAAATATGCAGTGTGAAGCTGACAGATATTCATATAATTAGATATATAATTGGAGCATGTAAACTGTGATTTCAGGATTGGTTATGGTTTTTTATGTGGTGTTAATAAAATCTCCTAAAATACTTTATTTCTGTAAAGAATTGTGGTATTATGATTAAATCAAACAAATCTTAATAAGGGTATATTCAGATGAATTTTGTAAAAAAAGAGCAGATTGACAAAGGCTGGTCAAGTGATAAAAAATATTGTGTTACCGATGAAAATGGGAAACAATATCTTTTGCGTGTTTCTGATATTGCACAGTACAACGCAAAACAGTTTGAATTTAATATGATGAAACAGGTTGATTCCTTAGGGGTACCTATGTGCCGACCTATTGAATTTGGTACTTGTGAGGATGGTGTTTATTCGATTCAGAGCTGGATCGATGGCGAAGATGCCGAACAGGTTATGTTGGGCTATTCTGACACAGAACAATATGCATATGGTCTTGAAGCGGGACGTATTCTTCGCAAGATCCATTCCATACCTGCTCCGGTAACACAGCAGGACTGGGAGACTCGTTTTAGTCGTAAGATGTACTACAAGATCAATAAGTATAATGAATGTCCTGTCAAGTGTGAAAATGGACAGGCATTTATCAACTATATTAATGAGAATAGTTATTTGTTGAAGGATAGACCGCAGGTATATCAGCATGGTGACTATCATATCGGAAATATGATGATGGATCATAATGGTCAGCTCTATATTATTGACTTTAATCGTAATGATTACGGCGATCCGTGGGAGGAATTTAACCGAATTGTATGGTGTGCTCAGAAAGTCCCTCCCTTTGCTTCTGGAATAGTGAATGGATACTTTGATGATAATGTGCCGTTGGATTTCTGGAAATTGCTTGCTCTTTACATTTCGAGCAATACGCTTTCATCTGTATATTGGGCGATTCCGCATGGACAGGCTGAGGTGAATATTATGCTGAATCAAGCCAGTGAGATTCTGTCTTGGTATGATACTATGCGCAATCCTGTGCCAACGTGGTATTTTAAAAGATAGTATCTTCCATACATGGAAAGGATTCTTCTCAGGCGGAATGAATCGTTCAGAGTGGTTAATATGTAAAAATTCAATAATTCATATAAAAAATCAACAACATCCTGCAAAGTTTCCATAGACTTGCAGGATGTTGTTCTGTCAAAAAATAGAATATCTTGTAAATGTTATACTTTATCTGTTGCTAAAATCTATTGTATCATTTTCTGAATAGATCCGCCCGGCGAACTGCCTGTGGTCCTCCGTCACCCCGCTCTCGCTTAGTGAAAAACGCAGCGGACGCTAAGCTCGAAACTACCTCGCTAAGTGCCGGCGTTTTTCAATAGGTTCCTTGAGGACTACAGGCAGTTCGCCGGGCTGTTTTTATCAGTTAGGCAAAACACATTGTAGCTCTGTTTGTACAGGAGCGATAGATAGTTTTGTTGTATTCTAAAATTTGATGATTTATGAATATTGAATATAGACAAGCGAAACATAAAATAGAGTTTCAAATATATGAAGAATAACAGTGTATCTGAATTATTCAATCAAAGTAGTATAGCCCGTCCGCTGTTTTCCTCAAGGAACCTATTGAAAAACGTCAGCACTTAGCGAGGTTTTTCGCGAGCTTAGTATCTGTTACGTTTTTCACTAAGCGGGAGCGGGGTGACGGAGGAAACAGCGGACGGGCTATACGGACCCCCTCCGAAAATGAAGTTTACAAAATATTCTAAAACCGGACAGAAAATGATGTATATTGGGTTACGTAATGGCCTATGGATTTAATCTATAGATTGCTATGATTTATATCAGGAGAGAGGTGTAAATCATGAAATCAGAAAGAAAAAATATCAATATACAAAT
This sequence comes from uncultured Lachnospiraceae bacterium, assembly GCA_910588535.1. GTDB lineage: Bacteria > Bacillota > Clostridia > Lachnospirales > Lachnospiraceae > RGIG8607. Next base: position 15,618 of record CAJUOO010000011.1, read on the forward strand.
TGGAAAACGGCTTCGAGAATCAAGAACAAATATGAATATAGACAAGTCGGAAATTGCAAAGGTGCTTGATGTTACAGAAGAGCATTATCGCAAGCTTGAGGCGGGAGCTACAGGGCTTTCCGTGGATAAGTTACAGGCATTGTATTCTACATATGGAATGGACCCAACCTATCTAATTACAGGGATCAGTAGCAATGTGAAGGATTTTAATTTGGAATATTATATTGCGAACAGCAGTAAGGAACAGAAGAATCAATTCTTTGCTCGTGTGTTGAAATATTTATTCAAACTCATACAGTATGCAAATATGTAAATGCATATGACATTACAGTCGTTGCATGTAATAAATGGACAAGAAAAGCCAGAAATAGATATATATTTTCTCTTGATAAGATGGTATGATAAGAAAAGGGAGACATCCAGAAAATGTAGGATAAGGAGAAAATAGTGTATGATTTCTGATGAGTTATTCAGACTTGCATTTGAGTACAGAAAGACAAAGCTTTGGCATAAAGTGCCAGTATCTATGATCTTTGCCGTAAAGCTAGCAGGAGGGGAGATAGGATATATCAGCATTGTGGATTCTGACAGAGCGAATAATGGTCTTGAGCTGTACATAGGGGAAAAGGGGTTTAGGAGTCTCTGTGCCATTTTGGAGGCAGATACGTGGATGTCCTTGGAATATCAAGAGAGACTTATTGAACAGCAATGTCTTTTATGTACATTTGAAATGAAACATGCATTGGCTCCTTATGAGCGTGAGGAGGTTGCAAATTATACTCGGTCGGCCGGGATAAAACTAGCTGGAAAAAATGCATATCCTCAATTTATTAAGTGTACGCCGGGCTGCTACCCATGGAGGTTGGAAGATGATGGGGAAAAAGCAATGCTCTGTGAGGCACTTGCTGCAGCGATTGAGCTTTCAAAGCTATTAGAAAAAAAGTTGCCGATTGAGTTGGGATTGATGGATTATGATGATGAAAAGCAAGAGATCGCTTGCTTTGAAAAGAAAAATGGAAGATATGAGTTGGGATTTATCAAGCTTCCTAAAAAAGAGTCTAGTAAGTGGCCAGCTCCACAGGCAAGCAATGACATTGGCATTGCCAATTTAAAAAAAATGAAGAAAACTGGAATTTGGGAGTGTGGTTTGCTGCGATTTTATAGGCCGATTCAGAATGAGGGAGAGGAGATTCCCGTTTATCCAATTATATTATTGGCCTTGGATATATCTACCAATTATATACTTCCGGTCGATTTGGCAGTGCATTATGAGGAGAATCCAGAGGAGTTGTTAAATTTTTTTATCAATGCACTGATACAGCAGAATATTTGTCCAAAGAAAATAAAGGTCCGCGATGACAGGACGTATACATTCTTTAAAATGTTTTGTGAGAAGCTTAAAATTTCGCTTAGCATGGAAGATAAGCTGCCGATATTGGAGGATGCAGAATATGAATTTTATGAGCATTTTTATATGGACGAGGAGGAAGTACTTCAGAAAGAGAAAGAAATGATGGATCTGGGGTATTCTATAGAATGGGAAGAGACAGAAGAAAAAAGTTCTTATAAGGAGAATACAAAGGTCACTTCCATTTATGCCAGAATAGAGCCGTCTTATGTGATTAGTGTGTCGTTGGGTGCTGGCTGTTATCGCCATATTCAGATTTCAGGACAGTCTACGTTATATCAGTTTCATCGAGCGATCTTAGATGCCTTTCAGTTTGATGATGATCATGCACATGCATTTTTTATGGATAATGTATGTTGGAGCCAAAAAGATTGTTATTATACTGAGATCGTTGAGAATGGCCATCGAACCACACAGAAGTGTAAGCTGAATAAGCTGGGATTGCAGAAGGATGATCGATTTAAATATCTTTTTGATTTTGGAGATGAGTGGACGTTTCAGTGCAAGGTACTTCGAGTTTTGGAGGAACAGACGCCACAGGCGATAGTTATTAAAAGCAAAGGAGAAGCGCCAGAGCAGTATGGGGCTTGGGATTAGTGAGAGTTAAGAAGAAGGTCTGATTCTATACAAAAGGGGAGACATAAAGTGGGCTGATACATAGCTGTGTTGGCTCATTTTGTTATTCAGATAGATGCCAGCATAATCTTAAGGCGAGTGAGGAAGACAGTGATGATAATGAGGAGGCAGATAGGTGGAAACAATACAGATACCAGATAGGATAAAACGGATGATTGGTGCAGATTATACCATAGATCAGATAGGTATGTCTTCTGCGTCAGTGTTACTATTCCCAAAGCAAGTATTAAAGATTCAGGAGGTAGGTGAGGAGGCTAGACGGGAAGTTCAGGTTATGGAATGGCTTAGAGGAAAGCTTCCTGTGCCAGAGGTTATATGCTATGAGGAGAAGGAAGGGAAAAGCTATCTGCTTATGTCAAGACTTCCGGGACAGATGGTTTGTGAAAAGGATTATATGAAGAATCCTGAGCATTTGGTTTCTGTGCTGGCGGAGGGATTAACAATGCTTTGGAGGACGGATCTTGCAGATTGTAGATTCGACAGCAGCATAGAGAAGAAACTGCAGATGGCAGCTTATCAGATTGATAGGGGACTTGTAGATTTGGACAACGTGGAGCCAGAGACTTTTGGCGAGGGAGGTTTTCAGAATCCTGAGAAGCTGCTAGAGTGGCTGATACAGAATAAGCCGAAGGAGGAATATGTGTTGTCTCATGGAGATTTCTGCCTGCCGAATATTTTTGCGAAAGATGGAAGGATTAGCGGATTTATTGATCTGAGCAAAATGGGATATGGGGATAAATATCAGGATATTGCCCTGTGCTATCGCAGCCTAAAGCATAATATGGAGGGAAGGTATGGCGGGGAGTGGAAATCATTTCATCCTGATAAGCTTTTTGATGCGCTTCATATCCGACCAGATTGGGACAAGATTAGATACTATATTTTATTAGATGAATTATTTTAGAGATACTATGAATGAAAAGGTTTTGTCTTGCAAGTCTATGTTATGAAATGAAGAAAGGAATTGATAGTATGTTAAAGATAGGATGTCATATGTCCACAGCAAAGGGATTTGCAAATGTGGGCAGAATGATGGAGAAAATAGGAGCAAATAGTTTTCAGTTTTTCACTAGGAATCCAAGGGGAGGAAGTGTGAAAGAATGGGATGACAGGGATATTAGCGCATATTTGGCCTTTGCAGATAGCCACGGTTTTGTTCCGCCGCTTGCCCATGCACCCTATACATTGAATCCTTGTGCAAAGGATGAGGCTTTGCGTAAATTTGCGTTTGAGACAATGGAGGATGATCTGAAAAGGCTTCAAAAGCTTCCCGGCAGCAGCTATAATTTTCATCCCGGCAGTCATGTAGGACAGGGGAGTGAGAAAGGAATCGAATATATTGCCGATATGTTAAATAGATTATCAGATTCCTCTACAACTATTTTGTTGGAGACCATGGCAGGAAAGGGAACAGAAGTAGGTAGAAGCTTTGAGGAGTTGAGAACAATTATAGATAAGGTTGAGAACAAAGAAAAATTAGGGGTGTGTCTGGATACCTGCCATGTATTTGACAGTGGATATGATATTGTTTCCCAGCTAGATACTGTTTTGGAGGAATTTGACCGCGTGATTGGATTGGAGCGGTTAAAGGCGATTCATTTAAATGACAGTATGAATGTGTTGGGAAGTAGAAAAGATAGGCATGAAAAGTTGGGTAAAGGAAATATTGGCTTAGATGCATTTACAGCCATTATAAATCATGAAAGGCTTCGGGAACTTCCTTTTTATCTGGAAACTCCGAATGAGCTGGATGGTTATGCAGATGAGATTGCCCTTCTGAAGAAGCTATATCAGGAAAAATAAGGCTGGAAATTACTTCTTAGTTGACAAAAGGCTATGTCTCAGGCTTGTGAAGATGATATGTGCATGAGTCTGAGACTGATTTGAAAATGATGAAAAAAGGAGAAATGATGGATTCTAGATTGGATAAGCAGTTTGAGTTTATTGGGGAGATTGATAAGGAAAAGAAAATTGTCAGACAGACCTTTTTATCGGACGGCAGCAGAAAGGAGAATGATGCGGAGCACGCATGGCATGCGGCAATTATGGCAGTTCTTCTCAGTGAATATGCCAATGAGAAAATCGATGTGCTGAAAACTGTGACAATGCTTCTATTGCATGATGTGGTAGAAATTGATGCCGGAGACACCTATGCATATGATGAGGAGGGAAAGAAAACCCAGAGACAGCGTGAGGTGACGGCGGCAGATAGAATATATGGGCTTTTGCCAGAGGATCAGAAGAAGAAATATAGAGATTTGTGGGAGGAATTTGAGGCGTGTGAGACACCAGAGGCGAAATTTGCAAGAACCATGGATCATATACAGCCATTAATTCTAAATGACGCCTCAGGCGGATTAAGCTGGCTGGATCACGGTGTCAGTGTAAGCCAGATATTGGACAGGAATAAGAATACAGCGAAGGGATCGGAAGCTCTTTGGGAATATTCACGTGAAAAGCTTATAAAGCCCAATGTGGAGAGCGGAAAGATCAAGAATGACATAGATTGAGAATAGTAATACATAACTGCGAAAATTGTGTTATCCATATACATATGTCTAAATGTAATCGAGCAGATAGTTTTCTGCTCGATGGTTATATTTCTATCTCTGCCACCTTGCAGTAGCGCCTTAGAGCATATTCTCCATCGTGTGCTTCTCCCGGTATGGTGCGGGACATATCAGAGCCGTAGGTGATGCGGACAACACCTGCTTTGATAAGCTTATCTGATAAAGAAAGGCGGTCACTTTCCGAACAGAGAAGACCGACAGTTTGAAGATAACCTTTGGATGGCTTTAGAGCGCTCACAATATTGGTTCGGGGAAGAGGCTTTATCCAGCAGTTGCGAAACATGTAAGACAGCTCTGGCACAGCATGATAAGAGAGAATAATGCTTGCGCCCTTTCCCTTTAAGATTTCTCGGTGAGAGGTTTCTGATTCAAGTTCTTCATTGTAGAGAGAAATACTTGTCTTCCCCCTGATCCCAATAGAAAGTGGAGGATAGGAGGTACTTTCTTCTTCAAGAAGCTTTAAAAAAGAATGTCCGATAGATTGTATTATCGATCTGTTTTCAGTATCCACAAAGATTCCTTGGCAGGAGCTGCAAAGAAGCTGGTTCGTTTCACAGATATGAGCAGCAAGCCCGCGAAGTTCCTCTTCCTTGGCGTCTAATGTGAGATAGGCAAAGCTAAGCTTATGTCCCCAGCTAATTATATGCGTGGAAGGTGAGGCAAGTGTTCTTGCGGCACGGACAGCCTCATCGCCACCCCACACGACAATAGCATCGGAAAGCTGTTCCAGCTTTTTTAATATGGCAGTATGAGTGGAGGAGATATCAAAAACGGCAATGTATGGTGCAAGACATGGCTCGATCTGGATAAGCTGCTGTAAGAGAAGGAGAGACAGTCCATCATCCATGGAAGGCAGCTTGAGAAAATTTATATTTCCTGCAAGAAGACCTTCTATTACGCTGTAGAAGGGAAGACCTTCTGCATTGCCTGCTGCGATGTGAAGAAGGATACCAAGAGGGACATAGCTTCTCTGTATAGTTATGCCAGAGGGAAGCATAATGGAAGTGAGCTGTCCAGTGAGACAGCCAAGCTCAGTCTGATATTTGGTTTCTATATGTTCTTTTTGAAAAAAAGAGACAGCTTGATAGAGCTGATGCTTGGTAAATACACCTCTGTCAAGAAGAGGCTGTATAATGGAATGATAAGTTCCCCTTTGTATCTGTTCTGACAGAGTAGAACAGGCATGAATAACTGCCTGATATAGAGGGATTCGATTTTCAAGTGTGCAAGTACAATGCTCTGGCAGTCGTGCCAGAATAGAATCCAACCTGTCGTCAGAAAAAATCTTTCCATTAAAAAGAATCATTCTTGTTCTCTCCTTCCAAAATGGTTCGCATCAGTTGTTCTGCTCCTGCTGCACAAGTGGTAATATCCTCCATACCCACGCGGCCTAACAGCTCCAGATAAGGAGTTTGTATGCCACAATCACAGTTGCGATGTAAAATGCCAAGATCATCTGTCATAATGCTGACTAACGGGACACTGTGAATCATTGGTGTAACTAGATTGACAAGCCCCGGTGTGCCGTCTGGCACGGGTTCAAGAGTATCGACATCACGTATTATCACTCGACTGTAGATAGGTACATGAAAATGATGTTTGGAACAGGCACAATAAAGAATTGGGTGCTCCACAGCTCCGAAAAATTCCAGACAATTATCTTCTTTTATGCCCAAAACGTCATATATTAATCGGTACATTGTCTTTTTATCTGTTTTTTGAGAAGCATGCTGCTTCCAGCCTCCGCCGAATGCGATCAAAGAGCCTTTCGGAAGCTTAAGATGGATACCTTCTTCCTTCATCTGGCTTAAGAGCCAGTATGCATGAAAGGGAAATCCCATAATGCGTACAGGAAATGGCTGATGGCTGAGACGAATAAGTTTTTGTTTTATATGATCAAGCCTAAGAGAATAGGTCCCCCTGTTATATGCCAAGGCATAGGTGCGCGATAATGCAGGTGCAAACCATGTGTAGCCATAGGCGGTCTTTGCCACAGCCATGGAAGCGTGGCGATTATATTCATAGCCAAGTATAATATAATGACAAGGGATAGCTGATAATAATTTATGTGTTCTGCTCACGGCGAGCACCATCCCAAGGCCAGCGAAAAGTGTTTGAAAATCGAGACCGACCATACTTTTATTTCCGCTTGTGCCGGAGGAGGTTGCCTTGATAAGAAGCTTGCGCTCTGGCACAGAAATCATAGTATGATGCTTAAAATATAATGTGGGGATAAATGGAAGCTCCGCCGGAGAGGAGATAGATAGAAGTTTTTCGCGGGTAAATCCTCTCTTGATAAGCAGGCTGCGGTAGAGCATACAGTTGTCAAATTGAAAGACTGCATTAGAGATAACTTTTTGTAAAAAAAGCATATCAGTATGCTTGAGATCATAAGGATTGCGGTGCCAAAATAAAGATTTCATTCATTGTCTCCCATACAAAGATATCTATATTGTTAATTGGGAAGCTGTTAATTATTTACTGGAAGGGTCTGCCTAGAGAACAGCCTGTAGTTCTTTGCTACATTGTTTTCGCTCAATTGAGAGAGTAGATAAATAAACTACCTATGGCCCTCAACACGTATTTCGCTTCTCGATGAGCGAGGGTGAAATGACAAAGGACCATAGGTATCTCCCAGTATGGACCGTCCTCGGCAATAATTTTGTAGTCAGTTTTCTATGTTGATAAAATATTTTTTATACTAATCTAGTGTCACCAGTTCGTATTCTCTCACACCATAGCCCAATGCCGCGGCAGCTTCTATGGTCAACACGCCATTTCTGGATTCAATTCGCTCTACCAAATGGTCTCTGCCCGGATCATCGGAGGCATAAACCAAGTCCAAGCATGCCTGATCGATCGCCACTGGATCAAGAGATGCCAATATTCCGATATCTTTCATACATGGATCTTCCGCCACAGCACAACAGTCGCAGTCAACAGACATGTTTTTCATCACATTAATGTAGGCGATATTTCCTTTTAAGTATGTTACTACAGAGGAAGCTGCGTCTGCCATGGCACGCAAGAAAGAATCGTGATCGGAATTCCAGAAATCTGCTGGATCACCTACCCCATGTATATATCCTTTTCCGTAGGAGGATGCTACCCCGATAGAAAGCTGCTTGATCGCTCCGCCGTAGCCACCCATCGGATGTCCCTTAAAATGAGAGAGCACTAGCATAGATTGATAGTTCGCAAGATTTTTCCCCACGAAATTCTTTTTGATCGCTTTTCCTTCTGGAATCTCAAGCTCCATATCTGGCCCCTCAGCATCCAGCAGATCTACTTTAAAATACTTGCTCCAGCCGTGCTTTTCCAGTGTTTTCAGATGTTTTTCGGTTGTGTTGCGCTCGCCTTCATAAGCAGTATTACACTCCACCACCGTGCCGCCGACTGCATCAATAACCGGTTTCCAGAAGTCAGGTTTTAGGAAATTTTGATTGCCCACCTCACCAGAATGAAGTTTGATCGCAACATTTCCGCTTAACTCCTTCCCTAGCGCCCTGTAAAGCTTTAGCACTCCTTCCGGTGTAATCGTTTTTGTAAAATACACTGTTGATTTCATAATACTACGCGCCTCCTAATTAATTTATTTCGTGCTTTTTCTATCTTATACTATTTTTACAGAATGTGCAAGGGTGGGAATATGTAGTAGGCTATATCATTCATTAAATTTTTACTTTTGCATTGTATATTTTATTTAGAATGATCCTATTGGTTTATATTTTTTCAAAAGTGAACGGATAATATAAAAACTGCATTTGCCTATAACCCAAATTGGGCAAATAAAGCAGATCATTAAAATCATGATTATCCAAAAAATATTGCTTGACTCATTTATAAAAATAGTGTATATATAAGATATAAGAAAAGTTCATATTTGATTATATTCCCTTATTCAGAGTGATGGAGATACAAAGGATCTGTGAAGTCACGGCAACCCCTGTTGAGGAAGGTGCCAACCTGAGCGGTATATGCCTATGGCAAATCGAACAATAAGTGGATTTGATACGTAATATCGAGTCCATTTAGGTGGACTTTTTTTTATGCGCAGGGACGCATAAGGAAATAAGCAGCAGAAGCTGCAAGCGTCCCGCGCGGCGAGCCGGGGAAAAGGTCGTTCC
>CAJUOO010000011.1:24458-58627 GCA_910588535.1 uncultured Lachnospiraceae bacterium
CCAACTCGATTGTACAGGGACGCATAAGGAAATAAGCAGCAAAAGCTGCAAGCGTCCCGCGCGGCGAGCCGGGGAAAAGGTCGTTCCCAACTCGATTGTACAGGGACGCATAAGGAAATAAGCAGCAAAAGCTGCAAGCGTTCTGCGCAGCGAGTAGGGAAGAAAGATCTCTTGCTCAATGTATCATTTATGTCGGTTTGGTGTGAAAGAGAATTCATACCGTGTTTGTGTCTGTGCGCTGTTTGGCACAAACTGATTTACCTAAAATAGTGCAGAAATGAGGACAAATATGGAGAAAAGATTATTTACATCGGAATCAGTAACAGAAGGTCATCCCGATAAAATGTGTGATCAGATCTCAGATGCGATTCTTGACGCTCTGATGGAGCAGGATCCTATGAGCCGTGTGGCATGTGAGACATGCACAAACACAGGCTTTGTTATGGTGATGGGTGAGATCACAACAAAAGCATATGTGGATATTCCCAAGATCGTTCGTGAGACAGTGAAAGAGATTGGCTATGATCGCTCTGAGTATGGATTTGATGGAAATACTTGTGCGGTACTGACTGCGATCGACGAGCAGTCTGCTGATATTGCACTGGGAGTTGATAAGGCTTTGGAGGCAAAAGAGGGTGATCTGACGGATGATCTGGACACTGGTGCAGGAGATCAGGGTATGATGTTCGGCTATGCGACAAATGAGACGGAGGAATATATGCCATATCCTATTGCTCTGGCTCACAAGCTTGCAAGACAGTTGACAAAAGTGCGCAAAGATGGTACATTAAAGTATCTTCGACCAGACGGAAAGACACAGGTGACAGTTGAATATGATGAGAACAACAAGCCAATTCATCTTAATGCGGTGGTATGTTCTACACAGCATGATCCAGATGTGACACAGGAGCAGATACATAGCGATATTAAGAAATATGTATTTGATGAAATTCTGCCGCAGGAGCTTGTGGATCAGAATACGAAATTTTTTATTAATCCAACCGGAAGATTTGTAATTGGTGGACCGAATGGAGACAGCGGCTTGACCGGAAGAAAGATAATTGTAGATACTTATGGTGGATATGCGCGTCATGGCGGCGGAGCTTTCTCTGGGAAGGATTGCACGAAGGTGGATCGCTCTGCGGCATACGCAGCTAGATATGTGGCTAAGAATATGGTGGCAGCAGGGCTTGCTGACCGCTGTGAAGTGCAGCTATCTTATGCGATCGGTGTTGCGCAGCCTACTTCCGTTATGGTTGATACATTCGGTACAGGAAAGCTTTCCGATGAGAGGCTGGTGGAGATTATTCGTGAGAATTTTGATCTGCGCCCGGCAGGAATTATTCGTATGCTAGATTTGCGCCGTCCACTTTATAAGCAGACAGCGGCATATGGGCATTTTGGGCGCAACGATCTGAATCTTCCATGGGAGAAGCTTGATAAGGTGGAGCTTCTTAAAAAATACTTGTAGAAGGATTGCAGAGAGGAGATTAGCATTATGTATGAAATGAAGCCAGAGTATTATACTGATATTCCGTTTGTTGATGAGGAACATAAGAAGCTGTTTGCTTATGCAAATGAAGCCTATGAGCTTTTGCATGATGAATTTATACCAGATAAGTATGATCGTATCGTGGCGATTCTTACAGAGCTTCGTGATTATACAAAGCAGCATTTTTCACATGAAGAGGCTTATATGGAGTCAATTCAGTATAAGCGTATATTTACACAGAAGATACAACATCAGGAATTTATTGACAAGTTGGACAGCATTGATATGGAGAGCATTGACGCTGGAGAAGATCAGGATGGCGCGATAGGAGATATTCTTACATTTCTTACAGATTGGCTAGTACATCATATTCTGGAGCTTGATACATTAATAGGAAAATAAATTAAGATATAAAATAAGATGGCTGGAACAGAGGATTGTTGTTCCAGCCATCTTATTTTATGCGCGGGGGTACATAGGAGAATTGGCGGTGAAAGTTGTATACATTCCGCATGACGAGTAGGGGAAGTACTCTTTCCTACTCGCTTGGATAAAGATGTATAATAATTAGTTTTTCTTTCATGTACTTACCATATTACCGCAATGGCATAGCTGCGATAAACCAATACATACAGATAAAGTGGCATAAGCTTCCTCCCATAACAAACAGGTGGAAAATTTCATGTGATCCAAAGTTTTTATGTCTGGAATTAAACAGTGGTAGCTTTAATGCATAGATAATACCGCCTACTGTATAGACAATACCTCCCGCTAATAGCCATGCAAATGCTTTTGCTGGAAGAGCGTTGATTATCTGGGTAAATGCAAGCACGCAGACCCAGCCCATAGCAATGTACAATATAGAAGAAAACCACTTTGGACAATTTATCCAGAGAGCTTTGATAATGATACCTGCCAGCGCAATACCCCAGACAAGTGCAAATAGTTTAAGTCCAGTTTTGCGATCCAGAACGATAAGGCACACAGGAGTGTAGCTGCCAGCTATCAATATAAATATCATCATATGATCTATTTTTTTTAATATTTTATTCCATTTATCTGAAATATCTAATGTGTGGTACATTGTACTTGCCGCATATAGAAGAATCATGCTGCCTATAAATATACTTAAGGAAACAAGATGAATCCAGTCCGGTTCCCTTGCAGCTTTGATTAGCAGTGGTGTGGCGGCGAATATTGCCATTAACATACCAATAAAATGAGTGATGGCACTTCCGGGATCTTTAATTTTAAAGTTCATAGGCTTCCTCTCTTTCCTTCTCAAGCTTTTATTCAACAGGATTTATAATAAATAGCGTTTAAAAACATAACAAGTAGTTTTTGAAACTATATGTAATATATGTATATATTACATCAAGTATACTAAAATTTCAAGTAGAAAATAAAAAAATTTATAAAAGCGCGGGATCATATATTTCAGCTAACTGTCACATTCAGGTCACAAGCATTACACAGATTATCCGTATATTGTTATTTATATAAAAGATTATAACAGGAAAGAGGTGTAAAAATGAAAGAAATTACAGTCTTTCATTCCCAAGTTTGTGTTTGCGCTGCATCTACAAACTTGAAATATGCAAAAAGCGGCGCAGAAATGAGGTAATATTATGGAATCTTGTGAGCAGCAGAAGCGAAAATTTCGCCATGAGACAAAGCATGAGCTAAGATATGTAGAATATCTAAGTATACGCAGCAGGCTTCGTGCTGTGACAGGGCTGGATGCTCATGTGGGAGAGAGTGGAACTTATCAGATACGGAGCTTATATTTTGACAATTACAGGGATAAGGCGCTCCGAGAGAAGATAGATGGAGTGAATGAGCGAGAGAAATTTCGTCTTCGTTATTATAATGGCAATACAGATCTGATATATCTGGAGAAAAAATGTAAAGTGAGTGGGCTTTGTAGTAAATTTTCCGAGAAAATCTCAAAGTCTCTGGTGACAGAGCTTCTAAGAGGGAATGTTGAGCCTCTTGGCAAAAGTGAGAAAAAGCTCTTGATTGAGTTTTATGTAAAGATAAAGAATGAGCAGCTTAGTCCCCGCGTGATCGTGGATTATCTCAGAGAGCCATACGTATATGCTCCGGGAAATGTGCGCATTACATTTGATCGCAATATCTGTACGGGGCTGTCACCGTCGCAGTTTCTTTACTGGGCTTGCCCGACTGTGCAGACAGATAAGGTGGAAACTGTCTTGATGGAAGTAAAATATGATGCGTATCTGCCAGAAATTATTCAGATGTGTATTTGTGAAAATGAGCGAAAGCAGGAGGCGTTTTCAAAATACGCCACTTGTCGACGATTTGGATAATGTTGCACATAAAATATTTGTATAAAGAAATAGAGAGAAATGAGGGATAAAGTATGAAGATTGCAGCAGTGACTTTTCAGGATATTTTTAAAAGCAGCTTTACTGAGAATATAGCTTCCTTTAGCGTGATGGATACGGCGATTGCCATGATACTGGCATTCTGTATAGGGCTGTTTATATTTATGGTTTACAGAAAGACGTTTAATGGTGTTTTGTATTCTACAAGCTTTGGAGTGTCGCTTATGGCGATGACATTGATCACAACATTTGTCATCTTAGCTGTCACCTCGAATGTTGTTCTCTCGCTTGGTATGGTCGGTGCGCTTTCTATCGTCCGTTTCCGCACGGCGGTGAAAGAGCCTCTGGACATCGCGTATTTGTTTTGGGCAATTGCTTCAGGTATTGTGTTGGGTGCAGGGATGATTCCGCTGGCGGTGATCGGCACAGTTTTAATTGGGGTATTAATGCTGGTATTTGTGAATCGTAAGCCGGGAGAGAATCCATATATTGTCGTGGTGCGCTGTGTGAATGAGTCAGCAGAGCAGGCATGTATAAAAGAGATGAGAGATTCTACAAAAAAGCAGGTGATAAAGAGCAAGACTGTGTCGAGAGACGGCATTGAGATCACGGTGGAGGTTCGACTTATGGAGATGGGAACAGAATTTATCAATCGCCTAAGTGGGATAAATGGCGTGCAGAGTGCAGTGCTTGTGAGTTACAATGGAGAATATGCGAGTTATTAGGCAATTTATCACAAGAAATGAGGCAATTATGATTAAGAAAAAATGGATGGATAGTACAGCTGTGATAGGCATTGTTTTCGCACTTTTATTTTCTGTCACCCTTACTTATTTTCCTCAGGTCCTTGCACTGGAGGCAAAAGAGACAACATTTTTGTATGAGACAGAGCTGTTTAACAAAGAACAGGTTATGACAGTGGATATCTTAATGGATGACAAGCTCTGGAATGAGATGCTGGAGCATGCATTGGAGGAGGAATATTACCGATGTGATGTGGTGATCAATGGAGTGAACTACTACAATGTAGGGATACGTCCTAAGGGAAATACCAGCTTGACACAGGTCGCAAATGATTCCACCACAGACCGCTACAGTTTTAAGCTGGAATTTGATCATTATGATTCTGAGCAGACGTGTATGGGGCTTGACAAGTTAGTTCTTAACAATATGATAAGTGATGCGACATGCCGAAAGGAATATATCTCCTATGATATTATGTCTTATCTGGGGGTGGACACTTCCATGTTTTCCTATGCGAGTGTGAGCAGAAATGGAGAAAATTGGGGACTTTACTTTGCTATGGAGGCTGTGGAGGAATCTTATGCCACGCGAGTGTTTGGAGTAGATTACGGCGAGCTATATAAGCCGGAGGGTGCAATGATGAGGGATGCCAGTGGCAGTCAGGGTGCAGCACTAGCATATATAGATGATAATCTTGACAGTTACAGTGCAATATTTGACGGGGCGGTATTTCAGCCCTCGAAAGCAGATAAGGAGAGGGTAGTAGAAGCTCTTAAGAATATAAGTGAAGGAGAGCTGACTGGGACAGTGGATGTAGAATCCATGCTTCGCTATATTGCGTCGAATACTTTTCTTATAAATGATGACAGTTATTTTGGAAGTATGCTTCATAATTATTATCTTTATGAGAAGGATGGTGTCATAACGATGCTGCCTTGGGATTATAATCTTGCCTTTGGAGGATTTCAGAGTCATAATGTGAGCGAGGTGATCAACAGGGGGATCGATGATGTGGTGAGTGGAAGTCTTGAGGATCGGCCTATAATCGGAAAGCTTTTGGAGATTGAAGAATATAAAGAACAATATGATACCTATCTTGAAGAACTGATAAGCGGATATTTTGAAAGTGGTAATTTTGAAAAGACGATGGATAAATTGGATCTTTTATTAGACAAATATATTAAAGAAGATCCCACTGCTTTTTATTCCTATGAGGAATATATAGAGGCAAATCAAATGCTTAGAGTATTTTGTAAAAAGAGGGCAGAGAGCATTCGCAGCCAGCTAGATGGCACATTAGAGAGAACAGCGACAGCTCAGAAAAGTGAGAGTAAAATAGATACTGCCGATGTAGATCTTTCTGTTATGGGTTCACAGGGAGGAATGGGTAAGGAAGGTGGTATGGGAGGCTTTCGTGGAGAATTTGGACAGTTTCCTGATATGGAGGTGCCGGAGGGAGATAGAACAATGCCAGAAGGAATAATACCTCCAGAGGAAGGAGGAGCGCTTGATGGAATGGCTCCGCCCGACGGCGATGGCATGCAACCACCATCAGATAAGACAGAGGAACAAGGTCAGAAGAATAGAGAGTGGGAGGCTGGCAACTTTCCCGGAGAGTGGAAAGGGGGAGTTGGCATTAGACAGGAATTTGGAGGTGAGTCTGACAAGCAGAACAGCATGTGGGTGTGGGTGGGAATCTCCGTGGCAGTGATGCTCGCAGGGCTGGTATTTGCGAAATTCTATCCAAGGAGTAGGTATTAATGCTTAGGTCATACAACTGGCATGGGTAGATTTGTAAAAATATGGTTGACGAAGTTTACAAGATCTGTTATTATAGAAACTGTAGTGTTATGTACAGATATAATTGAAATAATATTGATTTGCGCTCTTCCTACAAAGAAGAGCGCTTTTTGATGCACAGACCTATGTGAAAATATGTCACAAAAACGGCGCACAGGTCGCGCAGCAAACAGGGAGAGGAACTTCTCCTTTGATGAACAAGGAGAAGAGAAGTATTCCTCACTTGGATGAAAAACGACTGTAGGAAAGCAGCAGAAATGGAGGAACTAGAATATGGAAACAGTCAGATTTGAAGAGTTAGATATTACTGAGCCGATTCTTAGGGCAATTACAGATATGGGATTTGAGGAGGCAACGCCTATTCAGGCAAAGGCGATTCCAATAGAGCTTACCGGAGCAGATGTGGTAGGGCAGGCACAGACAGGTACAGGAAAGACAGCAGCATTTGGCATACCGCTTTTACAGAAGATTGATCCGAGATCGAAAAAGCTACAGGCAATCGTTTTATGTCCCACAAGAGAGCTTGCCATACAGGTGGCAGATGAGATTCGGCATCTGGCAAAATTTATGCACGGCATTAAAGTACTTCCTATTTATGGAGGGCAGGATATTGTTAAGCAGATTCGATCTCTCAAAGCAGGGACACAGATTATTATCGGGACACCGGGCCGTGTTATGGATCATATGAGAAGAAAGACGGTGAAGTTTGATTATATTCATACGGTAATTTTGGACGAGGCGGACGAGATGCTTAATATGGGATTTCGGGAGGATATTGAGACAATTCTTAGTCAGGTGCCGGAGGAGAGGCAGACAATTATGTTTTCTGCCACCATGCCAAAGCCGATCTTAGAGATCACGCATCAATTTCAAAAGGATGCACAGCTTGTTAAGGTGGTTAAGAAGGAACTTACAGTTCCTAAGATTGAGCAGTATTATTATGAAGTGAAGCCTAAAAATAAGGAGGAGGTGCTCTGCCGCCTGTTGGATATTCACGCGCCAAAGCTGTCACTTATTTTTTGTAATACAAAGAGACAGGTGGATGAGCTTACTTTGGCTTTGCAGAATCGTGGATATTTTGCGGAGGGACTTCATGGAGATCTCAAGCAGTCTCAGAGAGACAGGGTGATGAACGGCTTTCGAAATGGAAAGACGGATATTTTAGTTGCCACTGATGTCGCTGCAAGAGGAATTGATGTGGATGACGTGGAGGCGGTGTTTAATTATGATCTGCCTCAGGATGATGAATATTATGTGCACCGTATTGGAAGAACGGGGCGCGCCGGAAGGACAGGACAGGCATTTTCCTTTGTGATCGGCAGAGAAGTTTATAAGCTGAGAGATATTCAGCGTTATTGTAAGACTAAGATTTACTTGCAGCCAATTCCTTCTTTAAATGATGTGGCGAACACGAAGGTTGACAAGATTATGGAGAAGATTAAGAATACCATTCAGGAGGAAGATCTGTCAGCGACCATGCGGTTGGTGGAGAAGCGCTTGAATGATGAGGATTTTACTGCTCTTGATATGGCGGCAGCATTTCTTAAGATGGCTCTGGGACGAGGGGAGAATGAGGAGACAGAAAAGCCAGCTTACGGTGATTTTGGAGATACTGGTGCAGAAGAGGGCATGGTGCGCTTGTTTGTAAATATTGGAAAGAAGCAGAATGTGAAGCCGGGGGATATTCTTGGGGCAGTGGCAGGAGAATCTGGTATGCCGGGCAAACTGGTGGGCTCGATTGATATGTATGATAAATATACTTTTGTGGAAGTGCCTAGAGAATATGCCAAGGAAGTGTTGAAAGCGATGCAGAATTCTAAGATTAAAGGAAAATCAATTAATATTGAGCCTGCAAATCGAAAGTAGAAGCTGTCAACAAGAATTGTAAATATTTGGAAATTCCGCTTGCTTTTTAAGAAGATAATGCTATAATTGAAATAACTGGAAAATATTTACAATTATAGGAGGCGGTTATGGCAGAAAAACGGTATATCATATCCGATGCCTCGAAACAGGTGGATGTGGAGGCGCATGTATTACGATATTGGGAAGAAGAACTTGTTTTGGAGATCCCAAGGAATGAGATGGGACATCGTTACTACACAGATGAGAATATTAGACTGCTAAAGAATATTAAAGAGTTAAAGGATCAGGGATTTCAGTTAAAGGCAATTAAGATGGTTCTTCCAGAACTGATTAATTCTGGAGAGTATAATTTGGATTATATGCTTGGGCGTAAGGAGGAGCTGAACAACAAGGCTATGGAGGAGGAAGCGAGGGCTTCGAAGGAGGCAGAACAGAAAAAGGCGGAGAGAAAGGAAGAAAAGAAGGAGGACAAGCTTCCTGCGTGTGCAGAATCAAAGAGTGATACGCATGCCACTGTTTCCATTGCAGAGGACAAGCTGCAGCAATTTCAGGTAATTATGACGAATATTATGGCTCGTGCGCTGGCAGAGAACAGCCCGCAGCTTGGACAGGAGATCAGCAACAAGGTCAGTGAGAGTGTCCTGAAGGAGATGGATTACTTGATGAGGCTTCAGGATGAAAAGGAGGAACAGCGTTATAAAAAGCTGGATGAGATGATTCGCAGCTATCAGAAAGGGAGAATGGAGGCTGCTGCGACATCGGAAAACCCAAAAAAGGCAAAGAAAAGGCGATTCTTTAGAAAAGCATAAGCAGCAGAGGGTGGACATGCCCTCTGTTTTTTTATTTATATGCCTACTAAAGCAGGCGGATGGGAGTTAGAGTGAAATAAAAATTCACATCCTGATTTGTATGCCCGCTGAAGCGGGCAGATGGGAGTTAGAGTGAAAAATGGGTTCTATTTTATAAGATACCTGAATATACTGTTAAAGTGTGTGTCCGAGATGTAACAATTAAAGTGAGATATAAAATGTAGTGCAGAAATGAGGATGGATATGGAAATACAAGATAGGGAGGAGCTTTTGTATCAGAAGCTTACCTCTGAGGAGTTTATGGCAGAGCGCAGGGAGGCGATCCGCCTTGTGAAGGAGATTTTGTGGGAGTGGAATATAAATGAGCAGAAGCAGTGGAAGCGTATGCCTTTAAAAGCGGTGGAGGGACGAATTAAGACGCCTAAGAGTATTGTGGAAAAGCTTAAGAAAAAGGGTTATGCAATTTCTCTTAAGAGTGTGGAGAGACTTCATGATTTGGCAGGTGTGCGTGCTGTGTGTGGTTATCTGGATGACGTGTATAGATTGAGGGAATATATTCTGCTTTATAAGGGAGTGCAGGTGATCGCACAGAAAGATTATATTGCATCCCCCAAGAAGAGTGGGTATCAGAGTTTACATCTGCTTCTTAAAACAGAGGCGGGTTTGGCAGAGCTTCAGATACGAACGATTGCGATGGATTATTGGTCTAATTTGGAGCATCCAGTTATTTATAAAAAGGGAATCTACGCCGATGAGAAGGTGGGAAAAGAGCTGATACGTTATGCTGGATTTTTACGAGAGGTGGACGGCATGTTAGTGGCGCTCAGATTAGAACGAGAAAAGCGTGTCAAATGACACGCTTTATACATTTCTCTTATAAATTGATTGCGCCTGTAGGGCATGCTGCTGCGCAGCTTCCACATTCAACGCATGTGTCTGGATTGATCTCGTACTTTCCGTCACCTTCGGAAATAGCACCTACCGGACATTCCCCCTCACATGTGCCACAAGATACACATTCATCGCCGATTACGTATGCCATACTTATATCCTCCTTATAATTCGAAATCAGGAACCTCTATGGTTTCTTATCCTATTCTAACAAAAAATATACAAGAAAACAAGTATAAATTCATGTCTATTTCTCAAAATGTAGCTCCTTGCGCTTCTTGTGAAGTTCTTCCAGTATAATGCTTCGCGCCTTTATAGCCTCTGTCTTGTCAAGGGCGGGAACGCCTTTAAGGGGATATTCCATCCCAAGATTTTCATACTTAACTGCACCCATGGTATGATAAGGCAGAACATCCAGAGCTTTCAGATTTGTAAGTTCTCCAAGAAAGCTTCCAAGTTGGCGCAGATATATTTCTTTGTCAGTGATACCCGGAACTACAACATGTCGTATCCAGACAGGAACATGATTTTTTTCTAGATATCTGGCAAATTTTAGGATTGGCTCATTGGGCTGACGGCAGAGTTTCTGATGTTCTTCAGGATCAATGTGCTTAATATCCAACATAACTAAATCAGTAAATTGCATTAATTGATCCAATTTTTCTATATAAGATTGGTTTGCCTCATTATAGGCTATGCCAGAGGTATCAATACAGGTGTGAATATCCTGTTTTTTTGCCTGCTCAAACAGTTCAAGTAGAAAATCAATCTGCATCAGAGGTTCGCCCCCTGTGACAGTCAGACCGCCATCCTTTAAGAAGGGACGATATTTCTCATAATCAGTGAGAATCTCCTCGACAGACATCGAGGTTCCAGTATTCATCTGCCATGTGTCAGGATTATGACAATACAGGCAGCGCATAGGACAGCCCTGAACAAATACAACATAGCGGATGCCGGGGCCATCAACAGTGCCAAAGGTTTCTATTGAATGAATTTTTCCGTCCATATTTTTCCTCGCTCTTTAAAAATATGGAGCTGCCTTGAGAATGACAGCTCCATATTAGTATTCTATATAAGATCGATTTTCCTTTTCCTACATGGACTGATGGAAGGTACGGGAGATAACATCGTTCTGCTGCTCTTTTGTCAGCTTAATAAAGTTTACTGCATAGCCAGATACACGGATGGTAAGCTGAGGATATTTCTCAGGATGTGCCTGTGCATCTAATAAGGTATCTTTGTTCAGAACATTTACATTAAGATGATGTCCACCTTTTTCTGCATATCCATCTAACATAGAAACAAGATTGTCGATCTGCTGCTCATTTACTGCTGCCATAGTATTGTCCTCCTTATGATTCATCGGTGTCGATCCCTTCGTGAAGAGTGGGGATCTGACATGCCATATTTTTTGAATTACATTCGTTTGATTTTGTTTCTTTAACTTGTTTTTTAAGTTGATCGCCAAGAGTATTGACATCTATATTCATATGTCCGCCTCCCTTGGCCATAAATTGATCAAGCATCGCTACAATATCATCCTCAACAGCTTTGTCGGAAGCTGCGTTTGGCAGTTGATTATCGTTCGTGGGACTCACCCCCTTCTGCGATACATAGATTGCTATAATTTAACTTCTGTTATCTATTGTAAATCAATTTCAAGATCACCTGCAAATACAGTATCTTCTTTGCCAAGTGCTCCCGGAATAATGGAGAAGGTATTGGAAATACCATCCTGTGCATCCTTAAATGGAAGCTTTGCTACAGAGGATAAGGATGCAAGTGCACCGTGAGTGTCACGTCCGTGCAGCGGGTTAGCGCCCGGTGCAAATGGCTGCTTCTGCTTACGTCCATCTGGTGTGGAACCAGTATTTTTGCCATATACGACATTGGAGGTAATAGTCAGAATAGAAGTAGTCGGAACACTTTCTCTGTAGGTATAATGGCTGCGAACCATACCCATAAATTTGTGTACGATCTCAACAGCAATCTGATCAACGCGGTCGTCATTATTTCCATATTTCGGGAAATCACCCTCCACCTCGTAGTCAGTGACAACATTCTTTGCTATACCAATAGTCTTGAGCTCAGATTTTGCTGTCTGAGGATTTTTTACCTTCTTGGTGATCTCAACATCATTTCTCACTACCTTAACCTTTGCGTACTTAATTGCGGAGAGAGAGTCTGCCACAACAGACAAGCCAGCGATTCCTGTTGCAAAGTATCTCTTAACCTTTCTGTCATGAAGAGCCATCTGTACCTTCTCATAGCAGTACTTGTCATGCATATAGTGAATCACGTTGAGTGTATTTACATATACCTCTGCAAGCCACTTCATCATAGCGGTATACTTTTCCATAACATCGTCATAATCCAGATAATCGCCCTCGACAGCTCTGTACTTAGGTCCTACCTGAACACCAGTCATCTCGTCTACACCACCATTGATAGCATAGAGAAGACATTTTGCAAGGTTCGCTCTTGCACCAAAGAACTGCATCTCCTTGCCCACTCTCATGGAGGATACACAACATGCGATTGCATAATCATCACCATGTGTCACTCTCATCAGGTCATCATTCTCATACTGAACAGAAGAAGTCTCAATAGAAACCTTTGCACAGAACTTCTTAAAGTTTGCAGGCAGTCTTGTGGACCATAATACTGTCATGTTCGGCTCTGGAGCTGTGCCCATATTGTGCAATGTATGAAGATAGCGGAAGGAGGATTTTGTCACCAGAGAGCGTCCGTCAATGCCAACACCACCGATGGATTCAGTTACCCATGTCGGATCGCCAGAGAACAGAGCGTTATATTCTGGTGTACGTGCGAACTTAACCAATCTCAGCTTCATTACAAAATGGTCGATAAATTCCTGAATCTGCGCCTCGGTAAAAGTACCATTCTTTAAATCTCTCTCGGCATAGCAGTCGACGAAGGTAGAAGTACGTCCAAGGGACATCGCTGCACCATTCTGTTCTTTAACCGCTGCTAAGTATCCAAAGTAAATAGCCTGAATTGCCTCCTGAACATTGGATGCAGGTTTTGAGATATCACAGCCATAGATCTCACCCAATGTCTTTAAATCCTTCAGTGCACGAATCTGCTCGGATAATTCTTCTCTGTCGCGGATCACGTCAGGTGTCATGGTGTGAGAAGTGGTAGCCTTCTGTTCTTCTTTATCTTTGATCAAGAAATCTACGCCATATAATGCAACGCGGCGGTAGTCGCCGATAATGCGTCCACGTCCATAAGCGTCAGGAAGACCTGTGATAATATGATTGGAGCGGCATACTCTCATCTCAGGAGTATATGCATCAAAGACACCAGCGTTGTGTGTTTTTCTGTGAACAGTAAAGAATCTTTCCACATCTGGATCGATGGTGTAGCCATTTGTAGTGAGAGCAGCTTTTGCCATATTGATGCCGCCGTAAGGCTGCAGGGAGCGCTTGAAAGGCTTATCTGTCTGGAAGCCTACGATCTTCTCAAGCTCTTTGTCAAGATATCCCGCTGCGTGGGAAGTGATTGTGGATGGAACTCTGGTGTCCATATCGAGAACACCGCCCGCTTCCCTTTCTTTATTTGAGAGCTCCAGCACCTGTGCCCAGAGCTTTGAAGTAGCTTCTGTCGGTCCTTCAAGGAAGGAATCATCACCCACATAGGGGGTATAGTTTCTCTGGATAAAGTCTCTGACATCAACTTCGGTCTCCCATTTTCCACCGACAAAGTCTTTCCATTCTGGTCTCATTGGTTATTTCCTCCTAAATATAAATAATTTATAACTCAGTCCCTGTGTACAATTGTATTATATATGAATACTGTATACACGTCAATATAAAATGTATAGATTTCTTGTTCTTTTTTTAATACAAATGCTGTATTTACAGGGATTGGAAGTGATGGTGACAATTAGAAGAAAGAAGATACAGCCAGCCTGACAGGCTGGCTGAACATAGTTAATTCGCTTTCGTAGCCAGATATTCATTAAGTGTGCTGACAAGCTCGTCTGGATTAAGTCCATGTACCATTGCTGCCTCCTCAAGAGACTCCCCCTGTGCAGAAGGGCAACCGATACAATGCATACCTGCGCTCATCAAAACAGGTGCGAGACCTGCGTCTATCTGTAAAATGTCATGAATAATCATATCTTTGGAAACCTGTGCCATATTTGCAACCTCCTAGTCATATTTTAAATTCTTGGTTCATTATAATACATTGCCAAGGATTTGTAAAGCAGAGCCATCGATCAGTGTCTGATAATGCTCACGGAAATAGCGTTCTTTTTCAACGGAAAAGATTTCCTTTGTCCCATACTCAGAAGTAATATTTAGTACCTTGTTAAAATCCTGTGGGGTGTGGGAGGACTTAGTCAGTACAAGATGATAGATATGGTTTTTCTCATCCTTGTAGAGGGAATTTCTTCCATAATAAATATTGCCTAATATATGTGACAGCTTCTCAATAGTCTTAAAATCCTTAAAAGAATAGCAGTGTGTCAGATTGTTCGGGGCATCCTGTTTTTTTAGGCTTCCAGCAGGGATACCTGAAGGAAGGGATTCGGTGGTTGATAAAGAACCTGCTTGGGCAGCATCTGCTTCCGCTGTCTCGGTAAATAATTCTAACATGTCATCTGCGCTGTTAAAGCTGGGTGCAGCGTTGATGTCCTCCATATCCTCCATATCCTCAAACTCTTCGTAGGGGGGTGCGAATTTGGAAAAGCGTGTGTCCAACTCCTCAGGATCGTCAACCTTGGTAATAATAAGAACGATGGATTCAGAGGACATAGGAATAGCCTCTATCATAAGCGGAAGGTCATCTGTTTCAAAACCGACTTCATAGGCAGCCTGCTGCATCATATCACGGAAAAGAGTTTTCGCCTTCTCCGTACCGTAGGCAAGCTCACTGATTTTGATCTCGCGCGATGCAAGATCATTCTTATTTAATGTACAGCGGATTTGATTATCGTTTATTTTTTCGATCTTCATAATTTATACTCCTTACTGATAAATATCCTCTGGCCTGCCTATAGTATAACCGATAAATTACTTCCCGTAAAGATAAAATCACTATTTGTCGAAAAAAACAGCTTGAATTATAATAAAAAAGTTGCTATACTGTGTAGCAAGAGATGGGTTCTCCGAAGAAATACTGTTATTTCAGAAAGGAGGACCATTCCATATAGTATCACTTATTAGCATATGCTACTATATCTAAGTCAGAATCAAATCACTGACAATATCCCCATTTTTTTTTCGAACAGGCTTTTGCTTTGAGATAAGATTAAGATAAGGTATACTTCAGGTAGGATACCCGGAATGAATAGAAATATCTACGCAGAACTGTATTCTTAGCTGGAAAAAATTAGAAATACAGTTTTTCTTCAGAACACATCTCTAATTTCAGCACATTTCATGTGGATCGAACAACTATAAATGTACTTTCTTGAGCTGGCACGCTGTTTAGCCGCCTATTATAGAAAGATGCCAGAAAAGAAGACCATTATAGTGTAAATTATAATATATCACAAAATAGCGATGTGGGATGTGGAGCAGATCACTGAAAGGAGATTGTTTTGAGGGTAGATATTGAATTCACTGAATTTTTCAGTTATCAGGAAAGATGGCTTAAGTATGAAGAATTGTTGCGGGAGCTGCTTATCTATCAGAGTAGAAGAATCATGTTGCTTTTAAATGGCAGACAGAGCACTCCATATGAAATTACACATGCCTGTATGGTGGCGGAGGAGGGAGGTGGATATATGCGGGATTATATTGGGGATGATAATGGAAAGTTGATACAAATATCCTTTGACAAAATAAGAGAATAAAAAAATAAAGAAAAGCCGGCAGGTTAAAAGTAGAATTCATGGAGTTCCCCTCCGTGTGAAGAAAATCTGCCGGCTAATTGATTTTCGCAAGGAATAAGCCAAGTGGCCGCTTAAAACCAACTAGGTTTAGATATATGGGGCTGTCGTGAGGATCACATATCTCACACTCTGCTGCGCTGCAAGTTAGGTGTTTGTTAGATTGCTGTGAGGTTGTTAGTGTGAGAAGAACTTCTACTCACTCGCAGCAAGGGCTGCTTCATGAAGAAGTTCTAAATCTCACACAAAAGAATACCTGAAATACGGCATTCTCTGTATAGATTTGAGATTCCGCAAGGCGGAATCATGGAGGTTAGCATGTGAAAAGCTTCATAGATTCTGAGTATCTTTATGGACATAAAAATTAAGGTGTGATATAATGTCACCAGCAAAGATACTACGATAGGAGGACAAGGTGTGAAGAGGAAATTAATACAGATTGCAGTGGTGCTTGGGTTGATAGTTATTATTATTGCCGGAGCAGGAGTTCATATGTTGATTGAGCGTTATCGTCCTTCTACAGAAAGAGAAGATTTATACGCATATTTTGATATAGGAGAAAAGAATGAAGAGGATGTTGTGCTTTTGCTTCAGGATGAGACATTAATACCAGCACGCTCTGAGATTATGGCGAAGCGTTTTGGGGAGGAGGTTTATCTTCCTTATGAGCTTGTGACAGAGAACTACAATCCTCGCTTTTATTGGGATGAATCCGAGCAGATTATGGTGTATACCACGGCGTATGATATTTATAAATTTCCTGTTGATAGTAACACCTATACATTGAATGAGACAGAGGAGAGATATGATTGTGATGTTGTTAAAAGGATTGATGGCAATCTCTACCTTAATCTTGATTATGTGAAGGGATGTTCAGATATTTTATATAAATATTATACGGATCCAGCAAGATTGATCTTGTATCATCAATGGGGCGATTTCTCTCAGGCAAAGGTACTTAAAAAAGGGGTGATCCGTGTACTTGGAGGCATTAAGAGTGAGATACTTGCCGATGTGGAGCCAGAAGAGCTCTTGGCAGTCTGCTATGAGATGGAGGAATGGGTATGTGTGCAGAATCAGTATGGGATTCGAGGATATATTCAAAAAAGCCTGCTTGGAGAACAACAGAAAGGAACTATAGATAATCCAGACTATCATGAGCCGGAATATCCGTCTCTGGTGAGTGGAGAAAAGATTAATATGGTGTGGCATCAGATGGGAGGTGTCTGCGATGGTAGCGTGCTCGCGTCTGCGATGCAGGGGGTGACAGGTGTGAATGTGGTCTCTCCGACATGGTTTTTTATGTCAGATAATGATGGAAATCTCGTTTCTCTGGCAAATAAGGATTATGTAAATCGCGCGCATACTATGGGATTAAAGGTCTGGGGATTGATAGAGAATATCACTTATGATATTAGCACATATCAGATATTGTCCAATATGAAAAGCAGAGAACATCTGATAGAAGAATTGATGCGATATGCGGAAGAATATAGTTTGGATGGGATTAATGTGGATATCGAGTCGCTGAGCTTTGATGCCGAGGAGGGCTATATTCAATTTATCAGAGAACTTTCTATCGCATGTCGGAGGGCTGGGCTGGTTCTTTCGATCGCCAATTATGTGCCGACTGCTTCCAGCGCACACTATAATCGCAGAGAACAAGGTATAGTGGTGGACTATGTGATAATTATGGGATATGATGAACATTATTCTGGGATGAGCGAGGCAGGCTCAACAGCCTCAATAGGGTTTGTGAGAGAAGGGATAGAAAATACTTTGAAGGAGGTTCCAAAAGAAAAGGTTATCAATGCAGTTCCATTCTATACGCGTGTTTTTAAGCAAATACCAGAGTCTGTTGCCACAGAGGCACAGAAGCAAAATCTTCCCCTTGTGGAGGATGGCACTTCAGAGTATGGCAGGTATCTGTTGGACAGCATAGCAGTATCTATGGGACAGGCGGAAAAGCTTCTTTCAGAACATAACGTTACTCCTGTGTGGAACGAGGCTCTCGGACAGTACTATGGTGAGTATGTGTCTGATGGCTGTAAGTATCTAGTGTGGCTTGAAGATTCAACATCGATAGGACTTAAGGTAGATCTAATCAGGGAATATGAGCTTGCTGGAATTGGGGCGTGGAGCTTGGGACTTGCAAAATCTACTGTGTGGGAGGTAATAGAACAACATCTGTATTAGATTGCCAAGGTCTGGAATGATATGCTATTCCACGCATACATTATAGTGATGGTACGATTGCGGGGAATAGATGCATGAATAAAAAATGGGAGCTTTTCATGTCGCTTCTTTTGATTCTCACGGTGTCCTTTATTGCCAGAAATATAGGGACAATAGAGAGTATGGCTGAGACGGCGGACAGAATCGTAGTGCTTGATGCGGGGCATGGAGGTTCTGATCCGGGCAAGATCGGTGTGAACAATGCACTTGAGAAGGATATTAACTTGAGCATTGTCTTAAAGGTAAAGACACTTTTAGAAGAAAAAGGGATTACTGTGATTCTTACTAGGGAAGACGAGAACGGGTTATATCAAGAGTCAGACACGAACAAAAAGCGCTCAGATATGCAGAAGCGCTGCCAGATAATAGCTGACAGCAAGTGCAGCATAGCGGTCAGCATACATCAGAACAGTTATCATGAGGAGGGAGTCGCTGGACCACAGGTCTTTTATTATGCGACCTCCACACAAGGGCAGCAGTTAGCAACTATTATCCAAAATGAATTGATTGAGCAGCTTGCGCCGGAGAAAAAAAGGACGGCAAAACCAAATGATAGTTACTATTTATTAAAGAAAGCAATCTGCCCGATTGTAATTGTGGAATGTGGTTTTTTAAGTAATTGGAATGAGGCTACATTGTTGGTGACAGAGGAGTATCAGCAAAAAATAGCACAGGCAGTAGCAGATGGGATAGAAAAGCATTTGAGCCTGAAATAGGCTGTGGAAACCTTTAAAAATAGAACGGGGAATCTTGTAAAATAATATATATTCTGATATAATTATCATCAGAATACCAGCGGATGTGCGTGTTAATGCCAGAGTGTGTCTTTTCATTGTTTTAGATAGGAGGTGCAAAAGGAGAGAATGTCTCTTTAATGACACACTCTAGAGTCGCAAGATAATAGAAGGAGACGTATTATGGAGAAAATGGATGGTAGAAGAGGGCCGAGATTTAGCATGACGATGCAGCTTTTGCTTTTGTCTATTCTTCCTATGCTGGTTACAGTAGTGGTTATAGCTTGGGTATCTGTAGAGGCTATGATGCAGGGGATGCAGTCTGAGGCGCTGACAGGGCTTGCGGATCTTGCCGCAAGCATTGAGGCGAGCTTTAATGTACTAGACGAGGGCGAGTGGCATCTTGAGGGAGATGAACTTTATAAGGGTGAGATGAATTGCTCTGCGAACATGGAGATGTTTGACGAGTTTGTAGTAAACTCGGATGCAGAGATAACGCTGTTTTATGGGGATACCCGTTATGTCACTTCTTTGATTGATAACTCAGTTGGAGGAAGGCTTGTGGGAACAGTTGCGTCGGAACAAGTGACAGATGAGGTGTTAAAGAAGCACAAGGCGTATCAGTCGACGAATGTGCAGGTGAACGGAGAATCATATTATGCATATTATATGCCCTTGAGGGACAAGGTTTCGAATCAGGTGGTTGGCATGGTGTTTGCTGGAAAGCCATGCAGGGATGTCAATAATTTTATAAGTGTACGAATCAATAGAATTGTAATTTCTACAGTAGCGATCATTCTTGTTACAATGATAGTATGTGCTATAATTGGCAGAAGGATAGCAAAGAATATCAGTAAGATGGAGGAAGTTGTCAGGGAGCTTGGAACAGGGAATCTGACGATAAGTCCATCGACGAGCTTGCTTAGAAAGACGGATGAGATTGGGGCGATGGCAAGGGAATTAGAGAGCTTTCGTGCCACATTGTCGGATATCGTATCTGATATTAAGCACTCAGCTGCGGAGCTTGCAAAGACCGGGGAGAATCTGGATCAGATGGCAGCTCAGACTAACAGCTCCACAAACGAGATCAGCATTGCAGTAGAGGGTGTTTCCAAAGGGGCACTATCACAGGCTGAAGAGATTGAAACGGCCACACAGCAGATCTCAAATATGGGAGATGAGATCGGTGAGATTGTTCAGAGAGTGAGCAAGTTAGATCATATTTCTTCGGAGATGAAAAAAGCGGGAGAGGTTTCGGAGGAGATCGTGCGGGATCTGAGCCAATCGAATGACAGGACCGTGGAGGCGATCGAGCGAATTGGGAAACAAGTCTTTGCGACAAATGAGTCTGTAGAGAAGATACGAACGGCGATCGATGCGATCACAGGAATAGCCAACCAGACGAATTTGCTTTCCTTAAATGCGAGCATTGAGGCGGCGCGTGCAGGGGATCAGGGGAAGGGGTTTGCCGTTGTGGCTTCTCAGATTCAGAAGTTGGCGGAGCAGTCAGGTCAGTCTGCAAAAGAGATAGAGGGCATTGTCAATATTCTCTACAATGAGTCAGAGATGTCCGTGGCCGCCATGGAGGAGATGAGGGAAATTATCAAGGCTCAGGAGGAAAAGCTTAGCGAGACAACAAGACAGTTTGATAAAGTGAACGAGGGTATTGTTGTTTCGAGGGACGAGACCTCCAACATAAAAGGAAAGACAGATATCTGCAACCAATCCAGAGACCAAGTTGTGGATGTGATGGCAAATCTTTCTGCTATTTCAGAGGAAAATGCAGCATCCACAGAGGAGACGATGGCTTCCATGCAGGAGTTGAACGCAACCATTCATATTCTTGCGGAGGAAGCAGTGAAGGTCAGGGATATGTCACAGAAGCTTGAGGATAAGTTCAGGATTTTCAAATTGTAGGTATAAGATATTATAAATACAGTTTGTTATAGGTGTAATTTGAAGAGAATGGGGTGTTCGATTCTGAACACCCCATCTATACGCAGGGGATTATATGCAAGTATGTCCCCGCGGCGAGCAGGGAGTGATTCTCTGTTTGAATAACGAAGGATAGATAGACGGAAAGGAATGGAAGGAGTTAAGGTATGCATAGTGTAAAGCTGTCGAAGGTAATTGAGAAAATGAAGTTGAAAAATCTGACACCAGATATTGATGTCAATGGAATCCGCATCACACAGCCGGATATTAATCGTCCAGCTCTCCAGCTTACAGGTTTTTTTGATCATTTTGATTCGGAGCGCATCCAGATAGTGGGTTATGTGGAGGCAGCGTATCTGGAAAATTTAGATGATGAGAGAAAGATGAAGATATATAATCAGCTTTTGTCCAGCAATATTCCATGTCTGGTTTTTTGCAGGGAGCTTAAGCCAGATCAGGAGCTGTTGGATCTGGCTGCTCATTATGCGGTTCCCATCTTGATGACCCCCAACAGCACATCGTCCTTTATGGCTGAGGTGATCCGGTGGCTGAAGGTGCAGCTTGCACCTACCATCACAATTCATGGTGTTCTGGTGGATGTATATGGCGAGGGTGTTCTGATAATGGGCGAGAGCGGTATCGGTAAGAGTGAGGCCGCGCTGGAGCTGATAAAAAGAGGTCATCGCCTTGTCACAGATGATGTGGTGGAGATTCACAAGGTAAGTGAGGAGACCTTGATCGGTACTGCGCCAGAGGTGACAAAGCACTTGATTGAGTTGAGGGGCATTGGCATTATTGATGTAAAATCGTTGTTTGGTATTGAGAGTGTAAAGGATACACAGTCCATTGATATGGTGATTAAGTTGGAGGACTGGAATAAGGATACAGAATATGACCGTCTTGG
This sequence comes from uncultured Lachnospiraceae bacterium, assembly GCA_910588535.1. Taxonomy (GTDB): domain Bacteria; phylum Bacillota; class Clostridia; order Lachnospirales; family Lachnospiraceae; genus RGIG8607. Next base: position 46,083 of record CAJUOO010000011.1, read on the forward strand.
CATGGAGGAGGAGTACACGGAATTTCTTGGCAATAAGGTGATATGTCATGCGCTTCCAGTGCGTCCGGGCAGAAATCTTGCTGTGATTGTGGAGACCGCAGCAGTGAATTACCGACAGAAGAAGATGGGATACAATGCGGCAAAAGAGCTTTATAACCGCGTGCAGAAAAATCTGGCAAGACGTGATGAGGAGGATTAATAATATAGCGTGTAGCGCGGAAAGGGGGAAAAGATGAAGGATTTGCGAATAGGGATTGATCTGGGAGGAACACAGGTAAAACTTGGAATCTTTCAGGGGGAGGTTTTAGTAGATAAGTGGGAGATCTCGACAAGGCGAGAGGACAATGGTTCTCATATATTGGGAGATATCACAGATAGTATAGAAAACAGACTGAAGGCAAAGAATATCAACAAGGAGAAGATACTTGGCGCTGGTATCGGTGTTCCGGGTCCTGTGGATGAGAAGGGTGTGGTACATGGCTGTGTCAATTTAGGCTGGGGTGTATTCTCGATAGAGGAGGAACTTAGTGGACTTTTGGCTATACCAGTGAAGGCAGGAAATGATGCAAATGTGGCTGCGCTCGGCGAGTTGTGGCAGGGCGGTGGAAGAGGCTATCGTGATATGGTAATGATCACGCTTGGAACTGGAGTGGGCGGCGGCATTATACTGGATGGAAAGATACGAGCAGGTGTCCATGGAGCAGCGGGAGAGATCGGTCATATGCCAGTGGTTTATGATGAGACAGAGGTTTGTAATTGTGGAAAAAAGGGATGTCTTGAGCAGGTAGCTTCCGCAACGGGTATCGTGAGGACAGCGACAAAGCTTCTTAAGAACAGCGAGAGAGCGTCTGCCTTGAGGACGATAGAAAGCTTTACGGCGAAGGATGTATTTGACGAGGCAAAGAAAGGCGATGCAATAGCGTCAGAGGCAGTGGAAAAGCTTGGAGAGTATTTGGGAATCGCGGCGGCACATATCGCTTGTGTGATAGATCCAGAGATATTTGTAATAGGTGGTGGTGTCTCTAAGGCAGGAGAGGTTCTAATCCACATGGTAGGAAAATATTATAAGGAGAAGGCATTTAAGGGGAGCAGGGAGGCAGTGTTTGCCCTTGCCACTTTAGGAAATGATGCTGGAATATATGGTGCGGCTAGGCTTTTATAGGTAGCTGCGGAAATGAGGTAGATCTTGAGGCGGGAGTTTGAAAAGGAGCTTAGGCAGGTACTTCCAGAGGAGAGAATCCATTGCAAGGAACCGATGAAGGAACATACAACATTTCGCGTGGGTGGAGAGGCGGAGTATTTTTTGGTGCCCTCTGCAAAGGAGGAGATAGAAGCGTTGATCCGGCTGTGCAAGACTTATCAGCTTCCGTATCTTATCATGGGAAATGGCAGCAATCTCTTAGTGGGAGATAAGGGTTTTGAAGGAGTGATTCTTAGGCTTGGAAAGGAATTTGGTAAAATTGAGGTGGACAGAGGTCAGAGGAGGATGCGGGCACAGGCTGGGGCTCTTTTGGCAAGAATAGCACAGGAAGCGGCTGAAAATTCTCTGTCAGGACTTGTGTTCGCCGCAGGTATACCGGGAAGTCTTGGCGGGGCTGTTGCCATGAATGCGGGAGCATATGGGGGCGAGATCTGTCAGGCGGTGGAGTCAGTGCATATCCTTACTGCTTGTGGAGAACAGAAAATTCTCACCAATCAGGAGATGGAATTTGGATATCGCCACAGTGTAGTGCAGGAGCAGGGCTGTATTGTGCTCTCTGTTGATTTTAAGCTTGAGGATGGTGAGCGCGAGGAGCTTCTTGCCAAGATGAGAGATCTATCTGCACGGCGCAAGGAGAAGCAGCCGCTGGAATATGCGAGTGCGGGAAGTACTTTTAAGCGCCCGGAAGGACATTATGCCGGCAAACTTATTATGGAGGCCGGGCTGTCAGGTTATCGTGTAGGAGGAGCACAGGTGTCAGAGAAGCATTGTGGATTTATTGTCAACACAGGTGATGCAACAGCGGCTGATGTAGTGGCAGTGATGAGGCATGTACAGAAGATAGTGATGGAAAAGCATGGAGTTATGCTGGAGCCTGAGGTTAGGCTCGCCGGAAGGTTCTAGTGCGACATTGCTTTGGAGGTAGGATATGCGATTTGTGATAGTGACAGGGATGTCTGGGGCAGGAAAGAGTACAGCTCTCAGGGTGCTTGAGGACGCTGGATTTTTCTGTGTGGATAATCTTCCAATTGCCCTGATTTCCAAGTTTGCCGATCTGATTTTTACCCGAAATCAAGAGATCACAAAGGCGGCTCTGGGGATTGACATTAGAAGCGGACAGGCCCTTGAAGCCGGGCTTAAGCAGGTTCTTGAGGAGATGACGGCAAAGAATTATAATTATGAGATTTTATTTTTGGATGCCATGGATGAGGTTCTGATCAAGCGTTATAAGGAGACCAGAAGAAGTCATCCTTTGTCTGTGGATGGAAGAATTAACAGAGGGCTTGTGGCAGAGCGCGAGAAGGTTGCGTTTCTGAAAAAACAGGCGGATTATATTCTGGATACCAGTCAGCTTTTGACGCGGGAGCTGAAGCTTGAGATAGAGAAGATATTTATACAGGATGAAAGCTTTAAGAATCTATTTATTACCGTGCTTTCCTTTGGGTTTAAATATGGGATCCCTCAGGATGCGGATCTGACATTTGATGTTCGGTTTCTTCCCAATCCATACTATATTGAGGAACTTCGCTTTAAGACGGGCAATGATAAGGAGATTCAAGAGTATGTGATGGGGTTTGAGCCAGCTCATATTTTTGTGGATAAGCTGGAGGATATGCTTCAGTTTCTGATACCCAATTATATTTTGGAGGGAAAAAATCAGCTTGTGATAGCGATTGGCTGTACTGGCGGAAAGCACCGTTCTGTCACTCTGGCAAATGAGCTGTATCGTAGGCTTAGAGTGGAGGGAGCCGGCTACGGAATAAAGATTGAGCATCGAGATATAGAAAAGGATGCGAAGCGCAAGGCACTAAAGTAGAAGGATAGTGGACCATGGAGGCTTTATTATGTCGTTTTCCAGTGAAGTTAAGGATGAATTGTCTCGTCAGCTTTCACAGGCGAGACATTGCCAGATAGCTGAGGCTGCAGCCATTATAAGCTTATGTGGCAGGATATTGATATCCAGCGAGGACAGATATTGTATTAAAATTCATACGGAGAATATCTCGGTGGCGAGAAAATATTTTACACTGCTTAAGAAGACCTTTCATGCTAATACACAGATTTCTATAAAACAGAATCTATACTTTAAGAAGAGCAAGCTGTATACTGTGACAGTGGGAAATCATGAGGATGCGATGCGAATCTTACAGGCGGTCAGGTTGATAGATGAGCATCAAGAGATAGGAGAGAATCTATCTGTAGTGGGAAATCTAGTGGTGCAGCAGTCCTGCTGTAAGCGTGCATTTATACGAGGAGCCTTTCTTGCCACAGGTTCTATCAGTGATCCAGAAAAGGCATATCATTTTGAGATTGTGTGTGCGACGATGGAGAAGGCAGAGCAGCTTCGTGAGATTATCGCTGTATTTTCTATTGAGGCAAAGATTATCAGGCGAAAGAAGTATTTTATCGTATATATTAAAGAGGGTTCACAGATTGTGGATATCTTAAATGTTATGGAGGCTCATGTGGCGCTGATGAATCTGGAGAATGTGCGGATTCTCAAGGATATGAGAAATTCTGTAAATCGCCGGGTAAACTGTGAGACGGCAAATATTCATAAGACAGTTTCGGCGGCGGTTCGGCAGAGAAAGGATATTGAATATATCAGAGATACCATAGGATTCGGTGCGATCTCAGAAAATCTTTCTGAGATTGCCAGCAAGCGTCTGGAACAGCCGGAGGCAACACTTAAGGAGCTGGGAGCGATGCTTCATCCGCCCGTGGGGAAATCTGGTGTGAATCACAGATTGAGAAAGCTTAGTGGAATAGCGGAATCTCTCAGAGAGAGAGACGCACAGGAGAAGAAGGAGTAACGAAGGATGGCATTTACACACCTGCATGTGCATACGGAATATAGCTTGCTGGATGGCTCAAGTAAGATAGAGGAGCTGGCGGACAGGGTGAAGGAGCTTCAGATGGACAGCGTCGCGATCACTGATCACGGTGTGATGTACGGTGTAATTGACTTTTACCGCGCTTGTAAGGCGAGAGATATTAAGCCAATTATCGGCTGTGAGGTCTATGTAGCCCCCGGTTCCCGCTTGGATAAGGAGATAAACGGCGGAGAGGACAGATATTATCATTTGGTGCTATTGGCAGAGAATAACAAAGGCTATGCCAATTTGATGAAGCTGGTGTCAAAAGGATTTGTGGAGGGGTTTTATTATAAGCCTCGCGTGGATTATGAGGTGTTAGAGACCTATCACGAGGGGCTTATTGCTTTGAGTGCCTGCCTTGCAGGAGAGATACCAAGGTATCTGGAACGTGGTATGTACGAGGAGGGAAAAAGTGCTGCACTTCGGTATGAGAAGATATTTGGCAAGGGAAATTTCTTTCTTGAGCTACAAGATCACGGGATTGCGGCTCAGAAAACGGTGAACCAACAGCTTCTGCGGCTGAGCAAAGATACGGGGATCGAGTTGGTTGCTACCAATGATTCTCATTATACTTATGACAGCGATGTGGAGGCACATGATATTTTGCTTTGCATCCAGACAGGAAAACATGTCAGTGATGAAAATCGTATGCGCTATGAAGGTGGGCAGTATTATATTAAGTCTCAGGAGGAGATGGAAAAGCTGTTTCCATATGCGAGGGAGGCCATAGAAAATACACATAAGATAGCAGAACGCTGCAATGTAGAGATTGAATTTGGTGTGACAAAGCTTCCAAAATATGATGTGCCGGAGGGTTTTACCTCTTGGGAGTATCTGAATAAGTTGTGTTTTGAAGGGCTTGCGCGCCGATATCCAAACGGAGAAAAGGAAATTCACGATCAGCTTACGTATGAATTAAGTGTGATTCAGACAATGGGATATGTGGATTATTTTTTGATTGTGTGGGATTTTATTCATTTTGCCAAGGAAAACGGCATTGCAGTGGGACCGGGGCGCGGCTCTGCCGCAGGAAGTATAGTCGCCTATACGCTGGAGATCACAGATATCGATCCCATTCGATATGGTCTAGTATTTGAACGTTTTTTGAATCCTGAGAGAGTGTCCATGCCAGATATTGATGTGGACTTCTGCTATGAGAGACGGCAGGAGGTTATCGACTATGTGGTGAGGAAATATGGAAAGGATCGAGTGGTTCAGATTGTCACCTTCGGTACACTGGCGGCGAGAGGTGTCATACGCGATGTGGGGCGTGTGCTTGATATGCCTTATGCGGCGGTGGATAATATCGCAAAGATGATACCAAAGGATGAGCTGAATATCACGATCAATAGAGCGATGGAGATCAATCCTGAGCTTCGAAGGGCATATGAGGAGCAGCCGGAGGTGAAATATCTTATTGATATGGCAAAGCGTCTAGAGGGGCTTCCAAGACATACTTCCATGCATGCTGCAGGTGTGGTGATCAGCCAGAAATCGGTGGATGAATATGTTCCTCTCTCCCGTGCTTCCGACGGTTCTATCACGACACAGTTTACCATGACTACGCTGGAGAATCTTGGACTTCTTAAGATGGACTTCTTGGGACTTCGTACACTCACAGTGATCCGTGATGCAGTGAATCTTTTAAAACAGAGCCAAAAGATTGATCTGGATATGATGTCGGTGGACTACAATGATCCGCAGGTTCTGACATCACTTGGAACAGGAAGAACCGATGGAGTGTTCCAGCTTGAAAGTGGGGGCATGAAGGGATTTATTCGAGAGTTAAAGCCACAGAGCTTGGAGGATATAATAGCGGGGATCTCTCTGTACCGTCCGGGTCCAATGGATTTTATTCCACAATATCTGAAGGGAAAAAATCATCCTGAGCTAGTAAAATATGATTGTCCGCAGCTTGAGCCTATACTGAAACCAACCTATGGCTGTATTGTCTATCAGGAGCAGGTAATGCAGATTGTCCGTGATCTGGCAGGGTATACCATGTCGCGAAGCGATGAGGTGCGCAAGGCAATGTCAAAGAAAAAGACTGCTGTGATGGAGCGTGAGAGAAAGAATTTTGTTTACGGCAACAAGGAGGAGAACGTGCCGGGCTGTATGGCAAATGGTATTGATGAGAAGACGGCGAATAAAATTTACGATGAGATGATTGACTTTGCCAAGTATGCGTTTAACAAATCTCATGCGGCTGCATATGCGGTAGTTTCCTATCAGACGGCATATCTAAAATATTACTATCCAGTGGAATTTATGGCGGCGCTTATGACCTCTGTGATAGATAATGCCAATAAAATATCAGAATATGTTCTCACATGTAGACAGATGGAGATCCCTATCCTTCCGCCAGATATTAATGAGAGTGTAAGTGCTTTCTCCGTGTCAGATGGATCGATTCGATATGGTCTTAACGCAGTAAAAAGTGTTGGGAAGACGGTGGTGGAGTCAATTGTCAAAGAGAGGGATGCATGTGGAAGATATAAAAGCTTGGAGGATTTTATTGAGCGCATGAGCGGCAAGGATATTAATCGGCGCACGGTGGAAAACTTAATTAAGGCGGGTGCTTTTGACAGCATGGGAGCGACCAGAAAGCAATATGTAAGTGTGTATGCCGCAATTATGGAGCAGGTCAGCGAGAAAAAGAAAAAATCGGTGGCAGGGCAGATGAGCTTATTTGACTTTGTGCCAGAGGAAGAAAAGCAAAATTATGAGATAAAAATACCAGATGTGGGAGAATATAAGAAGGAACTTCTATTGGCATTTGAAAAGGAAGTTTTGGGCTTTTATATCAGTGGCCATCCATTGGAGGAGTATGAAAGCTTTTGGAGAAAGAATATAACGGCGATAACATCAGATTTTATAGTGGACGAGGAGACGCGGGAATGTAAGGTGCATGATGGGGAGCAGGTTTGGATTGGTGGCATGATCTCTTCTAGGAAGGTAAAGACCACTAAGACCAACAAGATGATGGCGTTTATTACGCTGGAAGATCTGGTCGGTTCTGTGGAGGTGATTATCTTTCCTCGTGACTATGATAAAAGCAAGGACAAGCTTACAGAGGAGAATAAGGTCTTTATCCGCGGAAGGGTATCTGTGGACGAGGAGGAAAGTGGTAAGCTTGTCTGTGAGAGGATAGTCTCTTTTGATGAGGTACCGCGGCAGCTCTGGATACAATTCTCCTGCATGGATGAATATAAAAAGAGGAATCAAGTGTTAAGTGAAATAACCAAAGATTCTGATGGAAATGATTCTGTGGGCGTGTTTCTTGCGAAAGAGAAGGCAAAAAAGATTCTTCCGCCAAGCCAGAATGTGAAAATAAACAGAGAGCTGCTTGAAAGACTATATCAGGAATTTGGTGAAAATAATGTGAAGGTTCTTGATAAAGGTATTGAAAACATTTCCAAAATGAATTAGAATAGTGCTGGATACGTTGGAGGGACATCTTCTCTCCAGTGGATCGGCAAAGTAACAGACAGGGAATGGGAGGAGTCAGTTATGGCAAAAGAGATAAAAACAATAGGTGTACTGACAAGTGGAGGAGATGCTCCGGGCATGAACGCGGCGATCCGTGCGGTAGTGCGCACGGCTTTGGCGCGCGGAAAGCAGGTGAGGGGCATTATGAAGGGATATCAGGGCCTGTTAAATGAAGAGATCGAGGATATGGAGAAGATGGGCGTGTCCAGCATTATCCAGAGAGGTGGAACAATTCTTGGCACAGCGCGCAGTATGGAGTTTAAGACAGAGGAAGGGCAGAAGAAGGGCGCAGATATTTGCCGAAAGCATGGAATTGACGGACTGGTTGTCATTGGCGGAGATGGATCATTTCGCGGCGCGCAGCGCCTTGCTAATCTGGGAATTAACACCATCGGCATACCGGGCACCATCGATCTGGATATTGCCTGTACAGATTACACCATAGGTTTTGACACGGCGGTAAACACGGCAATGCAGGCGATTGATAAGGTCAGGGATACCTCCACCTCCCATGAGAGATGCAGTATTATCGAGGTCATGGGCAGACATGCAGGTTATATAGCCCTTTGGTGTGGCATTGCCAATGGTGCGGAGGATATTCTGCTGCCAGAGCGTTATGACAATGACGAGCAGGCATTGATCAACAATATTATCAGAAACAGAAAGAACGGAAAGAAGCATCATATTATTATAAATGCAGAGGGAATTGGACATTCTGCGAGTATGGCGAGGAGAATTGAGGCCGCGACAGGTGTGGAGACCAGAGCAACTATCCTTGGGCATATTCAGAGAGGCGGAAGTCCTACCTGTAAGGACCGTGTGTATGCTTCCATAATGGGAAGTTATGCGGTCGATCTGCTCTGTGAGGGTAAGAGCAAGAGAATTGTCGCTTACGCGGGCGGAAAATATGTTGATTTTGATATTAATGAGGCACTTGCGATGAAGAAGGATATCTCAGAATATCAATTTAACGTAAGTAAGATATTGGGGCGCTGATGATAACGAGCGTCAATAATCCATCTGTGAAGAATGTTATTGCTTTAAGAAAAAAAGGAAAGCTTCGGAGAGAACAGGATGTTTTTTTGGTGGAGGGGCCGAAGATGGTTGCCGAGATACCAGATGGGTATCTAAAAGAGATGTATATCTCTGAGGAATTTGATATAGAGCAGCATAAGATGCTTCTTAAGGGCAGGGCTTATGAGCTGGTAAGCGCGCGCGTATTCCGTGAGATGAGTGATACACAGTCTCCTCAGGGAGTGCTTGCCGTTGTGCGCCAGCGTCACAGTACTCTTGAGGGGCTTCTAGCTGCGCAAAAAAGCCATATTTTGATTCTTGAAGATGTTCAAGATCCGGGAAATCTAGGAACGATGTTCCGCACCGGAGAGGGTGCCGGAGTGACTGGAGTTGTACTAAGCAAGGGTTGTGTGGATCTGTATAATCCCAAGGTAATTCGCTCTACCATGGGTTCTGTGTATCGAGTTCCCTTTGTTTATACAGAAGATCTGCATAAGACAATACAGAGGATTAAAAAGAGTTGTAAGATCTATGCTGCACATTTGCAGGGAGTATACGACTATGATAAAGCAGACTATACTGACGATTCAGCGATATTAATTGGAAATGAGTCGAAAGGATTGACAAAAGAGACGGCTGAGATGGCTGATATATGGGTGAAGATACCGATGCAGGGAAGAGTTGAGTCGCTTAATGCGGCGGTGGCGGCTTCTATATTGATGTACGAGGTATATAGGCAGAGGCGTTAGCAATAGAATATATATTTGGATTGGTCCGCAGAGTCGGACCTTTTTTATGCGCAGGGGTGCATATGGAAAAAAGCAGCGAAGCTGCGTGCGCTCTGCGGCGAGTAAGAGGAAGGTAAACCTTCCCAACTCGATTGTGCAGGGGTGCATAGGGAAATAAGTATCAGAAGCTGCGTGTGCCCCGCGGCGAGTAAGAGGAGTAACCTTCCCTACTTGATATATGATAATATGTTCTGTCAACATATGTCCGTAGAGAGAACAATGTTCTAGCTTTTACATATACTTGACAAATTTTAAAGAATTTGTTAAAATGTTCTTGTCGCAGTTAATAAGTTTGTAATATATCAAATTTGTTGCAGTATTTGCAAGGTTGGAGGTTTCATATGTTAAAGCCGTATAGGGCTGCGGTTATCGGCACGGCATGCACGATGGCAGCGGTTGTGGTAACAGGCCTGATTTCGCTTAAAGATGAACAGCCAAATAAGGATACTAGTCAAGCTTTGGCTATGGAGCGCAGTATGACTGCGGATAAGGAACAGCATGAGGCCGGTCCTATCTTGACACTGGCCAGAGCAGCGGATATTCCGGTGGTGATCTTAGAGGTGTCCGCGGAAGTTGAAGAGCATCAGAATACAGAACCTGAGACAGAGGCACAGACAGAACCTCTGCCGGAGGAGACAGCCCCGGCAGAAACCATTCCTGAGGAGACAGAGCCTGAGACGACAGAGGAGCCATCTGAGTTTGATGGTTATGTACTTCCAGTTGTCGATGTCTATCTGAACATTCGCGCGGAGCCATCCACAGAGGCAGCGGTCATTGGAAAGCTGTATGTGGGCGCTATGGCTAAGATTGTGGAGCAGAGCGGAGAATGGACGAAAATCAGCTCTGGCACTGTGGAAGGTTATGTTAATAACGAGTATATTGTGACAGGTATAGAGGCAGAGGAGTTAGCAAGACAGGATGGAAGAATGGTTGCGACCGTGCTTGAGAATGGAATTAATGTGCGGGAGAATCCGGGGATGGATGCCGATGTCCTCAATATAGCCGGCCAAGGAGAGCAATATGAGGTTGCAGAGGAGGCAGAGGGCTGGGTTGGAATCCGCTATTCAGAAAATATAACTGCGTATATGTCGGCAGATTATGTCAGTGTAGATTTCTTGTTAGGAGAGGCGATCTCCATAGAAGAAGAGAGAGAGCAGATTCGCAAGGCCGAGGAGGAAGCAGCAAGGAAAGCTGCTGAGCAGGCTCAGGCGCAGGAGGAAGCCAAGGCAAGGGCAGCAGAGCGCCTTGCAAACAGTCAGCCGGTTGATACTGTGATTACGGAGGGCTACAGTGCCAGCTATGATGATACGTATCTTTTGGCGTGTCTTGTGCATATGGAGGCAGGAGCAGAGCCATATGAAGGTAAGCTTGCTGTGGCAAATGTTGTCCTTAATAGATTAAAATCTGGTTATGGTAGTACTATATCGGAGGTTATCTACGCGAAAGGACAATTTACAGGAGCCAACACGGGGGCACTGGCAAGTCGTCTTGCAAAAGGACCAAATGATGAGTGTCTACAGGCAGCCGTGGAAGCACTGAATGGAGTGAATAATATTGGAGATTACCGGAATTTTATTGGCTTGGGCTGGGCAAATTATGGTTCCTATTCTTCTTATACAATAATAGGAAATCATTGCTTCTATAAAAGATAGAAGAAAAACATATAATAAAAATAAAATGATAGAGAATATCGAATAAAGAAGTTTAGGCGGCAGGAAGTTTTCTGCCGCCTTTTAGATGCTTGCATTGCACTGGGAAATAGAGTACAATTACTGTTATCAAATATGTATGTGTGTAAGGATTGGAGGGCAGATATGTGGAGCTGAGGTTTGATACGTCGAAGGAGTATGGTCTTGTTTTGGAAGGCGGCGGTGCCAGAGGAGCTTATCAGATTGGTGCGTGGCGAGCGCTTATTGAGGCAGGGATACAGATTAAAGGGGTGTCTGGAACCTCCGTGGGAGCATTAAATGGCGCTCTGGTATGTATGGGAGATCTGGAAAAAGCGGAGGAAGTATGGGAGAATATCTCTTATTCTCAGGTGATGTCGGTAGAGGATAAATTTATGGAAGGCATTATCAAGCGTGACTTTAAGTTGATGGGTCAAGCGGAGGTTATTAAAAACTCTCTTCGGTATCTTTCAAATGGGGGCATAGATGTGACGCCGCTACGCGAACTGATTGCAGGTCATATTGATGAGGATAAGATTCGCTATGGAGGAGTTGAGTTTTTCTTTCAGGTTTTTTCAGTGACAGGGCTTCGTGAGCTTGATGTGGAGGCGAGGGAGGTGCCAGATGGGCAGCTTGCTGATATGGTGCTTGCGAGCGCATATTTTCCAGTGTTTAAGAAGGAAAAGATCAATGGAAGCAGGCTGATAGATGCGGGAATGTTTAACAATGTCCCTGTTGATTCATTGGTAAACCGAGGCTATACAGATATAATATCGATCCGCATCTATGGAATTGGTTTGGAGAAGAAGGTTAAGTTGCCTGAAGGGGTGACTGTCACAGAGATAGCACCTCATGTTGAGCTTGGCAGTATTCTTGAATTTGACAGTAAAAGAAGCCGTAAAAATATGACTATTGGCTACTATGACGCACTGCGGGTGCTGTATGGGCTTAAGGGAAGAATATATTATATTGACAGTGAGCTTGGAGAGCAGGAGTGTCTGCTTCGTTTTCTTATTCCGGCTGTTGTAAGCCAAAGATTCCTTGAGGAATATGGGCTAGAATTGGAGAATGGTGCATCGCCGTACAGAGACATCTTAGAGAAGCTTCTTCCAGCGGTTGCTCAAGAGTTAAAGCTTGAGAAAAACTGGGGGTATCAAGATCTTTATCTCGCTATGCTGGAAGCGTCCGCAAAGTTGCTGCGTGTCCAGAAATACCAGATCTACACAGAGAATGAGCTGTTAGGTGAGGTGAGAAGAAAATGGGAGGCGATGGCAGAGGAAAAAAGGGAGAAGCTTCCTGATTTTGTAGAATATATTTTATCAACGGGAAAATAGGCTGTGCTTGAAGGAAATATTTTTCGATAAAGTATGAAGGAAATAATAATTTATAATTTATTGTAATAGTTATTCTTGTTGATAAAATTTATTGTATCATTTTCTGGAAAGATTCGTCCGTTGAACTGCCTGTGGTTCTCCGTCACCCCGCTCCCGCTTAGTGAAAAACGCAGCGG
>CAJUOO010000012.1 GCA_910588535.1 uncultured Lachnospiraceae bacterium
AACCGGGGAAAGATTTGAGGACGGTTCGCACATACTGTATGTAAATGGCGCTTATCGTGGAGATACGCCAGTTGGGAAGCTAATGCATGACTTTTCCTGTACAGATGCAGCGGATATGTACTATGGGATATTGGCAGATAGGGTGAGATTTTTTAAAGAGAGCAAGGAGGGAATCGAAATTATGTGCCGAGCTATGGAGGATATGAGGAATCAGACATTGAAAGAAGGAATGAAAGAGGTTGCGCTTCGTATGTTGGCAGCTGGCAAATACGCCTTAGAGGAAATTGTTAATATTTCAGGACTTTCTCTTGAAGAAGTCAAACAACTGAAAGCTGATAGAAGTGTATAGACAGAGTTTTAGAGCCGGGAATTCCCAAAGACAGGTTCCCGGCTCTATTTTTTTGCCCTGAAAGATAAATTTTTTCTGCATGTAATTAAAATGTTCTTTGCAAAACGTCACTGAAATAACATGTAATTTTTTTAGTGATAAATATATTTATTTTCGTTGTCTTTTTGTTGTTATTTTATTGTTAGAATGATTTTACTTTAAATAACAAAAAGAAAGGAAGCGTTTGGTATGAAGGTGATTGTCAGGCAGGAGTTTAGGAATGGTCTGAGAAATCCAATTTTATGGGCGGGACTAGTTTTTATTTTTCTTGGACTTTTTCAGATCTTATCTCCATATTTATCACTTCATTATTTTTCTGAGGAGGAGTTTGCAAGACTTGAGGATATGGATATGGAGTATTTAGGAGATGCTGATGTGATGGATGGCTATATTCCCGCGACGAAGGAGGAACAGAGAAGGGTGATATATCAGCAGATATATCAGCTCTTTATAGAAGAAGGCTACCCGGAGGACAAAGCAGAGGAGATGACGGAGGAGATAGCAAAGAAGGAGTTAGATGAGAATGAGCTGGAGGTTTATTTAGTGGAAAATTATCCATTTTATGATGCTTATTATGGTATATCTTACTATTTTGGGCTTGATATTCGAAAAGGCACAAGGGAGGAGGTAAATGCTTATATACAACAAAAGCTGGAGGAGCATCCATTTTCATGGTATTTTGCAAGAAAATTTGCAGATTTTTCTGGTTTGTTTTTTAGTTTTTTTTCAGCGATCTTGCTTGCCTTTTTGTATATCAGGGATACCAAGAGGGATATGTACGAACTTTTGCACACAAAGCCTATTAAAGCGGCGGAGTATATTGGCGGAAAGATTCTGGGAGGCTTTTTTATACTTATATTTGTTCTTGCCATCCTGATTGCTGTGTTTGAGGTTTTGTGTATAATGGCAGGAAACAGTGCGGGTCTTCCGGTAGATCTTATGGATATTCCGGCAGCGGCACTTATGTATGTTATTCCAAATATCCTTTTGATTGCCTGCGTGTATACGATCGTCGCTGTTATATTTAAGTCCCCTTTTCCGGGAGTGCCACTTTTATTTTTGCATATAGTGTATTCCAATATGGGAAGTGTTGGAGCAGATGGCAGATATGGATATTATGGAAGACCGCTTGCTATCATGGTACGTTTTCCGGGTGATCTGTTGGATGTCGCGCCTCCGCCTATGGCACTTTTAAATCAATGCTTTGTTATAGTGGCTTCTGTGGTTCTTTTTGGCTTGTCAGCTATGCTGTGGAAGAGGAGGCAGATGTATTGAAGAATGTTTTAAGGCAGTTTTACTATGAGAGAAAGATTTGTCTGCCATCTTATAAAATAATCTGTTCTCTCTGTTTTATTGTGCTTTTGGGGCTGGTGCGAGGAATCAGCCGTACAGGAGAGATTGGAATTGTGCTGGATACCTCCATGCCAATCTTGGCTATTATGTTCTGTGCCGATCTATATGAGATGGAGTACAGCGGAAAGAAATGGGAGATATTCTGCCTGTATTCGGTCAATAAAAGAATAGATGTTTTGCGGAAAAGATTGTGTATACAGATTGTGTATCTGTGGATGGCAACGATAGCTGGGTATACTTGTTTTTTCTGGCAGCGTGCGAGCGGGATAGAGGGGATCTCTGACTGGACTTTTTTTGCAGTGTCCATGGTTGCCACGGCGGTGTCAATCGCATTTTTTGGCGTGTTTTCTGTGACAGTTGCCACAGCCGGGAAAAATAGCTGGTATGGTATGGGGATTTCTTTTCTATTATGGCTTATGCTAAATTCCAAACAGGGGGAGAAAATATTAGGAAAATTCAACTTGTTTGCTTTCTCTTTTCGGAATATCGAAGCAGTGAATGAGATGGGATGGATGTGTGGGAAGGGTGTGGCAGTATTGTTGATGGTTGGGATGCTTGCAGTGCTGCCAAGTATAATAAAAAGGAGATAATTGTGCGGAAAGAGAGGTTCTTATAATATGAAAGTGGAACTTAAGGATGTGACAGTGGAATTTAAAAATGGAGTACGTGCGGTGGATCATGTAAATCTCGAATTTAGGGAAGGCATCTATGGGTTGCTTGGCGAGAATGGTGCGGGGAAGACGACTTTGATGCGCGTGCTTACCACGATTATCAAGCCTTCTGGCGGTGAGGTCAGAGTGAATCAGGTTGGCTATGAGGAGAGGAATTATGAGATACTGAAAAAGAAAATCGGATATTTGCCACAGGAGCTTACATTATATCCGAATCTAAATGTGAGGGAATGTCTGGATTATATGGGTGGGCTATGTGGTGTCCCCAAAGGAGAATGTAGAAAAAGAATTGATTATTACCTTGAGAGAACCAGTCTGGCAGAACATCAGAAAAAGAAGCTGCGCCAGCTCTCTGGCGGAATGAAGCGGAGGGTGGGCCTAATTCAGGCGCTGCTTCATGAGCCAGAGTTGTTAATTGTGGATGAGCCTACCACGGGGCTTGATCCAGAAGAGAGGATTCGGATACGAAATTTGTTGGTAGATTTCTCAAGGGATCGAATGGTGTTATTTTCTACTCATGTGGTGGAGGATCTTGCAGCGACCTGCAGCAGTCTTTCTATTATGAAAAAAGGGGTCTTTCTCTATAGTGGTACTGTTACGGAATTGATGAGGAAGACAGAAGGACATGTGTGGGCAGGTGTCGTAAAAAATGAGCAAGAGGCAAAAGAGTTGGAAAAGAAGTATTATGTTTCATCGAAGTTATATGTGGAAGAGGGATTGAAACTTCGCATTATCAGCAAAGGTAAGCCAGAGATTCCGTGTAAGTTAGCAGAGGCAACCTTGGAAGATGCATATATGATGGTTAGTACTGCATTGATTAACTGATATATTTGTGATATGCTTGCATAAAGTAGGCTATACCATGGCCAAAAACGACAGAAAAGAGGGGAACTATGCAGGCTTCACAAAATCACACACAGACAAAGAAAACGTCCCATATTAAGGATATGACGGCGGGGAATCCTTATTCCTTAATGCTTGGTTTTGCTTTGCCGGTATTTTTTAGTCAGGTATTTCAGCAGCTATATAATACGGCAGATGCATGGATAGTGGGGAAATTTTTGGGAACGAACGCGCTTGCCGCTGTCACTTCATCGGGAACACTTATTTTTCTTATGATTAGTTTCTTTATGGGGATTGCAATGGGAGGAGGCGTGGTGATTTCCCGCTATTTTGGAGCGGGAGATCAAGAACAGGTGTCCCGTGCGATCCACACAGTGCTTGCATTTGGCATAGTGAGTGGTTTGATTCTCACAGTGGTCGGTGTGATCTGCACCCCGATCTTTCTTGTTTGGATGCAGACAGATCCAGAGGTAATGCCGGAGGCGGTGGAATATTTTCGTTATTATTTTCTTGGTGCTCTTGCGATGGTAATGTATAATATCTGCCGCAGCGTGATGAACGCTCTGGGTGACAGCAGACGACCTCTGTATTATCTGATATTTTCATCTGTGCTCAATGTGGTGCTGGATCTTTTATTTATCGCAGTGTTTCATCAGGGAGTCTGGGCTGCTGCCACGGCAACAGTGATATCACAGGCAGCTAGTGTGGTGTTATGTATGGCACATCTTTTGCGAAAGGGAAATATCTTTACTGTAGAATGGAAAAAAATTCGCTTTCATAAAGCCATGCTCTCAGAAATTATTCGCTATGGCTTTCCTTCTGGTGTACAAAATTCTGTAATTGGCTTTGCCAATGTAATTGTACAGTCTCAGATCAATTCTTTTGGAAAGCTTGCTATGGCTGCTTACGGCACACATGCAAAAATTGAGGGCTTTGCATTTTTGCCGATCACCAGCTTTAATATGGCAAGTACTACTTTTATCAGCCAGAATCTTGGAGCAAAACAGTATGATCGAGCAAAAAAGGGGGCACGTTTTAGCATATACGCGGCGGTGCTTCTCGCGGAGGCGACGGGAGTGTTCTATTATATCTTTGCAGGGCAGATGGTTGGCTTGTTTGATCAGACGCCCGGCGTGATAGCACTTGGCATAAAACAGGCACATACAGTGGCATTGTTCTATTTTCTTCTGGCCTTTTCCCACTCGATAGCAGCGGTATGTCGGGGTGCTGGGAAGGCATTTGTTCCCATGTGCATTATGCTGTCAGTGTGGTGTGTGGTGAGAATTGCCTACATTATGCTGGTGATGAATATAACAGGTGAGATTGGACATATTTATTGGGCATACCCAATCACATGGGGAATCAGCTCTGTGATCTATCTGATTTATTATCTAAAATCAGACTGGGTACATGGATTTGAGAAAAAATGAGTAGAATATGACAAAAGATGTCAGAAAATCTGCAATGTATGCTGGTAAGCTCTATAAAAGATGGTTTTTTGTTATGATATAATAGCAAAAAATGTAAGGAGAAAATACCATAAAGATGAGCTTAATTATAATCCAACATCTAAAAAAGGAATATAAAAATAACACGCCGCTTGTAGATATTAATGCAGAGATTCAAAAGGGTGAGGTAATTTCAGTGATAGGTCCACATGGCAGCGGGAAAAGTACATTGCTTCGATGTATAAACCGGCTGGAGATGCCCACCTCAGGGAAAATATGGATTGAGGGAACGAATATAGTGAGGAAGGATGTATATATGCCTGCCATGAGGCGGAAAGTGGGCATGATGTCCGGGAATTTCCGTCTGTTTTCCCACCTGACTGTAGTAGAAAACCTAGTCTGTGCGCCGATGGAACTATTAAAGATTCCAAAACAGGAGGCATACAGGCGTGGTCTGGAGTTATTGCATAAGGTGGGCCTATTAAAGCAGGCATATGTATATCCCGACGAGCTGTCCAAGGGGCAGAGGCACAGGGCGATGATAGCGAGGACACTTGCGATGGAACCAGAGATTGTACTGTTTGATGATCTGGATCAGGGACTTGATCCTGCCTCTTCTGGAGAAGTGATTGCCGTGTTAAAAAGACTTGTGAGTGACGGGTTGACCATGCTTATTGCCACACATAATATGCAGCTTGTAAGTGAAGTGTCAAGCCGAGTTTTCTATATGGATCTGGGAATTATCTATGAGCAGGGAACACCAGAGCAGATATTGAAGCAGCCTCTTAGGGAGAGAACAAAAGACTTTGTCTCTCATCACAGGACATTTCATGTGGAGGCAGACTGCAAAAGCTTTGACTATCCAACATGTATCACACAACTGGAAGAATTTGGACGAAAATGGCAGCTCTCCCAAAAACAAATCTCTGCAATGCAATATCTTCTATATGAGATGTTTGTAAAGAGACTTCCCACAGCGGGATTTTTAGAGGGAAAGCTTGATGTGGAGTATGTGGGGGACAATATGGCACAGATGTATTTTTTTTACAGTGGAAAAGAATATAGACCCTTTTGCGAAGAGGAGCACACAGCAGATACAGAGATAGGAAAGATGTTAAAAAAGGTGGAGTATGGATTTTTGGATGGGGTAAATTTGTTGATCTGCAAGATATAAAGAGTTTATAAGGAGTTCCTGCCATAAAGGTGGGAATTTTTTACTATATGGATAAGAAGAGTGGTATAGTGAGATGTGCCTCTCTCGACATAAGGAGCAATCTATGCTATAATTGGGAAAGAAAATGTAGCCTGATATAAGGAGAGAAAACGGATGAGTAATTTTGCGTACACTGTTGTGATAAGTGATAATTTTGAGATTAAATCTTGCCGAAGCATTGATTGTTTTATAAAGAGCATGGATTTGCCTGAGAAAGAGGCGGCGGAGGAGTTTCGCGGCATGATCAGAAGCTATATTAAGACCAGTATAGACCGCGGCAAGGAGCTTAGCGAAAATCTGAGAACTGCGACTTTGCCGCAGGAGTTTGAGGAATGGTTTTATTTTTCTAATACAGTAATTATGAAGCTGAAAATCCGGCATCAAAATCCGGTTATAGAGTTTGCTGAGGTGCCGGTTATGGATGCCATCAGCCCTTGCTTGGTGTTGGCAAGTGAGAGCAAGATTCCTGATTATATAGCAGCGCGCTCGATAAAGTATCTAAGCGTGGAGAGTAATTTTGAGAAAATTTTGGGTTCATCAGGGTTTAAGCGCAGGCTGCCGATGGAGATGCTGCTTAATTTTACCGGGCTGCTTGACAGTATGCTGTACCGGATCTGCACGGAGGAGAAGAAGTATTATTCACATGAGTGGTATCGTGAGGTAATGCAGTATTATATGGATATAGCAGGGACGACGGAGGTAGTGGACAGCGGAGATCTGCTGGAGTATTTGGGGAGGAGCATCTGTATTGCAAAGAGGTATCTGGAGGGCAGAGCTTCTTTTAAGCTGGATTGAAGGGCAGAGGGGATGAGAGTAAGGTATGCAGATCCGTTATTATGATATTGGGTTAAATTTATTTTGCAGACAGTTCCCTGATCCAGAAAAAATTATCCGGGAGGCAAAAGAGGCGGGAGTGGCGTGTATTTTGACCGGGACGGACAGGGAAGAGAATAAAAGAATAGATGTTTTTGTGAAGAATCATGAGGTGTATGGAACAGCAGGAATCCATCCGCATAATGCAGACTCAGCAAGACAGGAGGATTTTGATCAGATCCAAAGACTTGTGAAGGAAAATAAAAGAATAGTTGCGGTCGGGGAATGTGGGCTTGATTTTGACCGCATGTTTTCGACAAGGGAAAATCAGATTCGATGTTTGGAGAAACATATTGTTCTAGCTAGGGAGCTTGACAAGCCACTCTTTCTCCATGAGCGCAGTGCGGCGGATGTATTTATAAAAAGAATGAAAAAGCACCCAGATCTATGCAAAAAATCAGTGGTTCATTGTTTTACTGGTGGAAGGACGGTGCTGGAACAGTATCTTTCTATGGGCTTTTCTATCGGTATTACTGGCTGGATCTGTGATGATCGCCGTGCGAGGGAACTTAGGGATGCCGTTCGCATCATTCCTCTTGACCGAGTTTTGGTGGAGACGGACGCACCTTATCTGACACCGAGGAATGTGCCGGGACTTGAAAGGAATAATGTTCCGCAGAATATTGTATATGTGGTCAGGGAGCTTGCCAGATATATGGGGGTTTCCGAGGAGGAGCTTACAGAGCACGCAAGGAAGAATACAGAGAGAATCTTTGGCATTTCTTCTGATGTGATAGAATAATTTAAGGAAGGAAAGGAATTGAAATGAGTGAGACAGTGAGGTTAATGGAACGAAGTGAACAAAAGACACAGGATACATGGAAGATGGAAGATATGTTTGAGACAGATGCCCTGTGGGAGGAGAGCTGTCAGCAGATCAAGGAGAGGATGCCGAATCTGATGGAATTTCAGGGACGGCTCTCAGAGTCTGCGGCTGTGTTATTTCAGGCTGTGAAGGAGAGGGATGTTATTGGGCAGCAGCTAGAGCGTATCTATGTCTATGCAAACCAGAAGCTTCATGAGGATACCAGAAGGAGTGTCTATCAGGATTTTGCGGCGAGAGCGGACAGTCTGATGGTAAAGTTTGACAGTGCTTGTGCTTATTTTGAGCCTGAGATTTTGGCTATATCGGAGGAGAAACTTCAGCAGTTTTTCGAGGAGGAGAGCGGGCTTTTGGAGTATCGTCAGATGTTTGCTAATCTTCTTCGCCAGAAAGAGCATATACTGCCGAAGGAGATCGAGGAGCTTTTGTCCAAGACGAGAGAGTTTTCCGATACGGCAGGCGATGTATTTTCTATGTTCAACAATGCAGATGTTCGCTTTGGCACAATAAAGGATGAGGATGGGCAGGAGATAGAGCTGACTCACGGAAGATATGGAAAGATGATGGAGAGCAAGAATAGGGAAGTGAGAAAGACGGCTATGGAGGTGTGCTATCAGCCGTATCAGAACTATGAGAACACACTTGCCGCTCTATATCAGGCAAATGCAAAGAGGGATTCCTTCTATGCAAAGGTGAGAAACTTTGGCAGCGCAAGAGAGGCGTCATTGTCTGGCAGCAATATTCCGGTGTCTGTATATGACAATTTAATCGAGGCTGTGCATGAGGCACTTCCAGTATTCTACCGCTATGTGGCACTTAGAAAGAGGCTTCTTAAGGTGGATGAGCTTCATATGTATGATGTCTATGCACCATTGGTGGATCAGGATGAGCAAAAGATTGATTTTGAACAGGCGAAGCAGATGGTGAAGGAAGGGCTTCAGCCGCTGGGAGAGGATTATATAGAGCTTCTGGAAAAAGGATTTAGCGAGCGCTGGATTGATGTCTATGAGAATCAGGGAAAGAGAAGTGGTGCATATTCTTGGGGTTCCTACGGCGTGCATCCTTATGTGCTGTTAAATTACAACGAGAGTCTGAATCATGTCTTTACACTTGCTCACGAGATGGGACATGCACTGCACTCTTGGTATTCGGATCAAAATCAGACTTATGTAAATGCTGGCTATCGTCTTTTTGTTGCTGAGGTGGCTTCCACCTGCAATGAGGCGCTGTTAATACAAGATATGTTAAAGAAGACAGAGGATAGAAAGCAGAAAGCATATCTTATCAATTATTTCTTGGAGCAGTTTAAGAGCACACTGTTCCGCCAGACGATGTTTGCAGAGTTTGAGAAGCTGACACATGATATGGTGGACGCTGGTGAGCCTCTGAATACAGAGGTTCTGAAATCTGTCTATCGTAATTTGAACGAGAAGTATTTTGGACCGGATATGGTGATTGATGCTCAGATTGAGATGGAGTGGGCGAGAATCCCTCATTTTTATAATTCTTTCTATGTCTATCAGTATGCGACGGGCTTTTCAGCTGCGATGGCACTGTCCAGCAGAATACTGAAGGAGGGAGAGCCGGCGGTGAAGGATTATAAGAAATTCCTGAGTGGCGGCTGCTCGATGTACCCGATTGAGCTGCTTCGAGTTGCGGGTGTCGATATGGAGAAGCCGGAGCCGGTAAAGGAAGCGCTGGCTGTCTTTGAGAATTTTGTAGAGCAGATGGAGGAACTTACAGCAGAATAGATTTTTTCTGGGCAGGTGAATGACAGGGAGGGTATATGGCAAGAATTAAGATAGCATGTACAGAGAGAACTCTTTGGGATGGTGTGAAAAGACAGCTTCCAGATATGCCCTCCCCCTGTGGCGGCAGAGGGAGCTGTGGGGCGTGCAGAGTGCGTCTGATAAGTGGCAGCACCCAGATCAGTGGTGCGGACACAGAGCATCTGTCAAAAAAAGAGATTGCGGATGGAGTTCGAATTGCCTGCCAGAGTGTTCCGCTGTCGGACTGTGAAATTGAGGTGACTGTTGCCGGAGAAGAACAGATACAAGCATTAGCGGCAGAGAGGGATGAAACTTTCATAAAAGGGGATTCCTTCTCTATTGCTATCGATATAGGAACTACCACGCTTGCCATTGCTCTTTTGGATGAGAAAGGCAGGGTGATCGCCACACAGACGGGGCTGAATCACCAGAGAAGTTTTGGAGCAGATGTGGTCAGTAGGATCGAACTTGCCATGAAAGGGCAGGCGGCTGAGTTGACGTCTTGTATTCGACATGATATTCGGATGGGGCTTTATCAGTTACTTAGCCAGAACAAACTTGCCCTCAAAGCGGTGAGACATATAGTGATAGCAGGAAATACTACGATGGAGCAGCTTTTTTTTGGTCTTTCTGTAAAAGAGCTTGGAAGCTATCCGTTTCTGCCTTTGATAAAGAGATTTATCCATGTAGAATACGGGCAGCTTTTTTCCGAGAAGTTGTCTGAGGAGATAGAGCTGTTTGAAAGAGGTGCAGAAAAGTTGACTGTCACAGGCTTTCCATGTATTGCAGGCTTTGTTGGAGGGGATATCACGGCAGGGCTTTATAAGCTTCTCTTGGAGTCGGAGAGAGAGGCATCTGTATTCCTTGATATTGGCACCAATGGTGAACTTGCCTTTATTGGTTCGGATGTGATTGTGGTTGCCTCCACGGCGGCAGGGCCAGTATTTGAGGGCGGCAGTATCTGCTGTGGCATGGCGTCATTGCCGGGTGCAATCTGTGCCACCCGGACGGAGGGGGATATGCTTATCTGCAACACCGTCAAGGATATGCCGCCATTGGGTATCTGCGGCAGCGGTTTGATAGAGGCGGTGGCAGATCTGCGAAAGCTTCGTGTGATTTGCAAAGATGGCTTGATGCATCAGGCATGGCGGGAGAGAGGCTATGTTTTGGCCAGAGGAGAGAGCGGGGAGATTATTCTTCTCACACAGGGAGATGTCCGTGAATTTCAGATGGCCAAGGCAGCGATCGCTGCTGGGGTGGAGATCCTGCTTGACACAGTTGGACTTAGACAACAACAGGGAAAAGAATATCTGCTTGCCGGAGGATTTGGCGCTAATATGTCTGTCAAGAAGGCAGTTTGTGTGGGGCTTCTTCCCATGGGAACAGAGCGAAGGACGATAATGGCAGGAAATACCTCTTTAAAAGGAGTGATACAATTTCTCAAAAAAGAAGCGAAGGACGGCACAGACAGTGGTGCAATGGAAGAGGTAGAGGGACTTTTAGCAAAAATAGAGCATATTCATCTGGCAAATAGGGAGAATTTTCAGGAGATATTTATAAAACATATGGAATTGTAAAATCTTAACAAAAAATTAAGAAAAATAGTAAGAGAAATAAGCAATAATAGTGTATGATATGTGCTATACTTAATCGTAAATAACAGACAATGGGGTGGATAAGGTGAATTTGTATGATATGATAGGAAAGCGTCAATCGGTGAGAGAGTTTCAGACAAGGCAGCTTGATGAGTCTGTTCTGAATGGTTTTGCACGGTACGAGCGGGAGATGTTGGCATTGTACCCCGATATTCCCTATCATCTTGAGGTGACATGCAACATAGATGAGAAACGTCAGGGCAATGGTCTGTTTGTCGTAAAAGCACCATATTATATTAGTTTTCTTACACAGGAGAGCCAAGAGGCTTATCTTAATACTGGCTATGTGATGGAGGAGCTTTCCTTATATCTTGCGGCAAAGGGAATTGGATCATGCTATCAAGGGCTTTTAAAGGTCTGCAAAGAAAAGGATGGACTGAAGGAGACTTTAGTGATGGCGGCAGGTTATCCCAAAAAATATTTGTACCGCACAGACAAAAAGATAAAGCGCCTTCCTTTGAATAAGTTATGTGTTTTTAAAGAAGAGCCATCCAGTGAGCTTATGACTATCCTTAAGGCGGCGGCACTTGCGCCATCTTCCTTAAATGGGCAGCCATGGCGTTTTGTGGTCTATAATAACAGAGCACATGTATTTATGCAGAAAAAAAGTACTAAAATTCCTGCGATGGAGCGCATGCGCATGATTGATATAGGAATCGCCTTAAATCATATGATGATTACTGCCGAGGAGTTATGGGTGGAGGCAGAGCTCAAGGAGATAGATAATATTTCCAACCAATCCTTTAAAAACAATAGTTATATTACAAGCCTTATAATAAAGTGATAAATATTTTTTCAACGATAAGAGGCAAAGGACAATCGGTCTTTCGTACTATTGTTGGCATAAACAAAACATGATAAAATAATTCCGGTACATGTGTTTGGCATGTAAAATCTCACAGAGGGGATAGGAGGAAGGAAGATGGGAAACATCGACAGTGATACCATTGGCACTATATTTGTCATTGGAGTTTTCGTAGTGGTTGCTTTGATTACGATATATGGGCTTTGGAAGGGATCACAGTACATGAAGGATCAGCGGGAGAATGGCACTGACAAAAAGCGTATGATGGATGTTATGTCTCAGGTAATGAAGGAGAAGTTAAACGACTATACATATGCAGTCGGCAACTACACAAAGACAGAGCGCTATGGCAGGACGACCACATATTATTATTATAGCTATATTCTTGCTTTTAATGAG
Source organism: uncultured Lachnospiraceae bacterium (assembly GCA_910588535.1). GTDB lineage: Bacteria > Bacillota > Clostridia > Lachnospirales > Lachnospiraceae > RGIG8607. Next base: position 12,241 of record CAJUOO010000012.1, read on the forward strand.
TCAGAACTTGCTATCTTTCCATTTGTTGTGAAGGATAAGGAAATTCTTCTTAGAAACAGTATGGCGATCAACTGGGATGAAGTCAAGTTTGCCTACAAGGTAGGCAAAAAAGGGCTGGATATGACGATCACCCTTGCTGGCGAGAAGCTGATGATCAATGTGTTGAAGGTTCAGAAGAGCAGCGGCGTGGAGAAATCAGCGGAGCCAATAGGTATTTATCAGGAGGCAGAGGTAGAGAAATTGGCCTCTTACCTGCCACAATACAAATCATATGCAGCAAAATAAGGGGAGGAACAGAGGATGAAAACTTTACGTTCAATAGCTATAGTATTTGCTGTTATTTCAGCGATAGTGATAGGAGTATCTGGTCTGGACAGTTTTGCTTCTTTTAAGAAGCCGGTGGATCTCTATGCGGATGATACAGATGTGACAAAGCTTGGAAGAACAGATGCCGTGGAGGCAGATATCTATGCTGTGTTGGATTGCTTTGCGACAGAAACCACGACAACAAAGAGAAATGGTGCGGTAACTGGAAAAAGCAAGGATTATTACTATATTGTCCCGGCATTTAAGGGAGATGAAACCTACTATATCGGTGTGAAGAGCAACAGTGACGACCAGAGAAGCTATGATAAGATCGCCGATCTGACATGGGCTTGGCTGAGTGGAGAAAGCTCAGATTTTGGAGAGCAGTCCATTCATATAGAAGGCTGCTTGAAGAAGATGGACAAGGAACTTCTTGGTTATATGAAGGAATGGTTTGAGGAGTCCGAATGGTTTGAGTCCGAAGCAGAGATGGAGAAGTATGTTCTTCCAGTATGCTTGGAGACAGTGAGATTTGGCACAGTAAAGATTATGTTCCTTGTAGGAGTCGGTGTATTTATTGTCTGTGCAATCCTTATTATAACAGGTATTATATCTGAGAGAAAGGATTCAAAGAAGGCAAAGCAGCAGACACATGTGGTGATCAACGGGGTATCTTATCCAAAGAATACATTCGATCATGTGAATCGTTGTATTTTGAATAAAGAGAAGATATTTGCCGTGCAGGAGCTTCGTGATATCACTGGGCTGGATCTTGAGGAAGCACAGAAGATTATAGATAACTGGACTCAGTATTATTATTGGGGATAGGATATGGAATTGGGTGTACACTGCGATATATTCGATATGGCAGGTACACCTTTTTTAGTTCACAGTGGTGTTCAAGGAAAGTGGAAGTTGTACACATTGTGCGGCGAGTAGAGGAAGCAACATAAAAAAGTTATAAAAAAGTATTGACAGATAGATTCCTGTGTCGTATAATATATTATGTCGCTAGTAATTATAGTGTATGCGCGAGTGGCTCAGCGGTGGAGCACCTCCTTGCCAAGGAGGGGGTCGCGGGTTCGATCCCCGTCTCGCGCTTTTGAGTGGGAAGCTTTATATGATGTAAGGCTTCTTTTTTTATGCGCAGGAGCATGTAAGGAAATCAGCAGTAGAGAAAAAGCAATCCCCTACCCGATTGCGTTGATTTGTACTTAGGGAATATGCCCGTTAAGGCAGCGCATGGGTATGCACGGATAGTAGGTGAAGTTGATTTTCCTGCAACAAGACGCACAGCAATGTTTCTTTTATAATTTTGTGCATATAGAACACAGAATTGTGGCAGAATTCTCATTAGAATCATAATCTGTTTCTTAGATGAAGATCGGTAGAGAAAGGAAATTTATATGATTACTGCTATGTTTCTGGGTGTTATGATTCCGTTTGTGGGAACGTCACTTGGCGCAGCCTGTGTTTTTCTGCTTAAGCACTCAATCAGACCAAAGGTACAAAAGGGTCTTTTGGGCTTTGCGGCGGGTGTTATGGTCGCGGCGAGCGTCTGGTCACTTTTAATACCAGCGATGGATATGTCCAGCCATATGGAAAAGCTTGCATTTTTGCCGGCAGCGGTGGGATTTTTAATTGGAATTGGGTTTTTGCTTGCCATGGATAAGCTGGTACCACATCTTCATATGGATAAGAATGAACCAGAAGGGCCACATGCGGGCTGGAAGAAATCAACAATGATGATGTTAGCTGTCACGATTCACAATATACCAGAGGGGGCGTCGGTGGGTATTGTGCTGGCTGCTGCCGCGAGCAGTCAGACTATGATCACGGCTGCATCTGCCATGGTTCTCTCAATTGGGATAGCGGTACAGAATTTCCCGGAAGGTGCAATTATCTCGCTTCCCATGAAGGAGGAGGCAGGAAAGAAGAAGGCATTTCTATATGGTGTGCTCTCTGGTGTGGTGGAGCCTATTGCGGCTGTGGCAACTATTTTCTTATCTGCCTATATAGAGGGAATATTGCCTTATATGCTTGCATTTGCAGCGGGAGCGATGATCTATGTGGTTGTAGAGGAGCTTGTGCCGGAGGCGGCAGCGGGAGAACAGTCTGATATCGGAACCATTGGCTTTGCAGTGGGATTTGTTTTGATGATGATTATGGATGTCGCTCTTGGCTAGAAATTATTAAAAATTAAAATCAATTGCAACAAATGGAGGAGTCATTGACACTATTCTTATGAAAAGAGGAAAGGGCTCCTTATTTTTATGTCAAGGTTTAAGATGGAAAATAAGGGAGAAACGGGCGATAAACAAGAAGTTTTGGGTATGGGCAATTTGTGTCTGTGTGTTGCTTGGCACAAAGTTGCTTTGTATGTAAAAGCAGCACAGAAATGAGGTTGAATATGAGGAAGAGAAGAAAGATTTTGGCGTGGCTCAATATACTGTTTCTTGTGGCAGCTTTAGTGGGCTGTGGTGGAAATGCAAGAAAAATGTCAGAAGATGTGGCTATGGTTGAGACAGCAGCTGTGAAAAGTGTGAGCACACAGGATAATGGCGGGCTTTATGAAAGTGAAAAGGGTCAATATGATATGGCGGCTGGCCAGATAGAAGGGAAAGAGGAGTCTGTATGGCAGGAGAATAGCAATCGCAAGTTAATAAGAACAGTATCGATGGACGCAGAGACGGAAGATTTTGACGGTTTGATGGAGAAGCTTGAGAATCGAGTAAAGGAGCTAAAGGGATACATAGAGAACTCAAATATCAGGGGAAATGCACGCTATGATGAGAGCCGTCGTTCCAGCATGACAATTCGCATCCCCAGCAGTGAGCTAGATAATTTTGTGAATGAGGTGGCTGAGATTTCCAATATTACAAGAAAGTCGGAATCAGTTGAGGATATCACTCTGAATTATGTGGATGTTGAGAGCCGCAAGAAGGCATTGGAGATCGAGCAGGAACGTTTGCTTGCACTGCTTGAGAAGGCGGAGAGCGTAGAGGACATTATCTCTGTGGAGAGCAGGTTGTCGGAGGTTCGTTATGAGCTTCAGTCCTATGCTTCCAGACTTCTTGTCTATGATAATCAAGTGGAATACAGCACCATCAATCTAAATGTGAATGAGGTAAAACGACTGACACCGCAAGAGGAGCCAACTATATGGGAGAGAATAGCGACAGGCTTTGTCGATAATCTTGAAGGAGCATTGAAGCTTTTGGAAAACATTGCTGTGGGTGTTCTTGTATTGATTCCTTACTGGGGTATATTTGTTCTGATGATTGTGCTGGCAGTAGTTGTGTGCAAGGCCATTTACAAGATGCAAAAAGGCAAGGAGGTTAAGAAAAAAATAGTGGAAGAAAAACCTGCCTCCGAGGAAAAATCTGAATAGAATAATGTTGTTTGGCAATCAAACAGGAGGGGATTTTGAAAAATCCCCTCCTGTTTAATCATACACCTGAAGGGAGTCGAACCCTCTCACACGGCTCCGGAGGCCGTTGCTCTATCCATTGAGCTACAGGTGTAAAAATACTTTTCTATAATAACACAGGTTTTGAAAAATGTCCAGCAAAAAATGGTTCGAATCATATTCGAATCATTTTTTTTATCATTGCCCGTAGTCCTCAAGAAATCTATAGAAAAACGTTAGTGTAAATGGACTTATAAATTATGTGCCACGCTTCCATAGGGTTCTCACGAATGTAACACCTGTTGTTTTTTTGTGTTTTGCACTGAGCAGGGGCAGGGTGATGAAGGACTACAGGTTATTTTCTGGGCGAACCATTCTCAAAAGTAGATAGATCTTGATAATAGAAGAGTCTACAATGGTATATTTCCATGTTCCCTCATTCCAGCAGCTTTTCTGTCTTTTAGTTTTAATACTTCAAAGGCATCTTGTATCTTTCTTTTTGTCTCTTCGGGAAGAATAACTTCGTCGATATATCCTTTTTCTGCTGCAATGTATGGGGTCATATATTGCTCTTCATAGCTTTGTATGTATGTTTCATGTTCTGTTTTAGGGTCCTCGCTTTGTTCGATTTCCTTTTTATATAAAATGGATACTGCTCCTTCTGCGCCCATAACTGCTATTTCTGCAATGGGCCACGCAAAGACAAAGTCTGCCCCCAGACACTTGCTGTTCATGGCAATATAGGCGCCTCCAAAGGCTTTTCTCAGTATCAGTGTCACTCTTGGCACAGTCGCCTCAGAGAACGCATAGAGCAGCTTGGCGCCACGCCGGATAATTCCTGTGTGCTCCTGCGTTCTGCCGGGCATAAAGCCGGGGACATCCACAAGTGTGAGAATGGGAATATTAAAACAATCACAAAAGCGGACAAAGCGTGCGGCTTTCTCGGATGCATTAATATCCAGAGAGCCACCCATAAATAGTGGCTGGTTTGCCACAATGCCGATGGATTCAGAGTTAATGCGCGCAAAGCCTATCACGATATTGCCGGCGAAAAGCGGCTGAATCTCAAAAAAGGAATCAACATCCACAAATGTCTCAATTACCTTTCTAATATCATAAGCCTTTCGTTTATTATCAGGAACAATCTCCTCAAGCTGATCCGACTCATCCATAGCCTGTCCAGCCATACTAGGGGGCAGGGTATTATTGTTTTCAGGAAGATAGGAGAGCAGACGCTTGACACCCTCCAAGCATTGGGTATCATTTTCGTAGGAGAAATGTACAACACCACTTTTTTGCATATGTACATCAGCACCGCCAAGTTCATCCGCAGAGATCTGTTCTCCTGTCACTGCAGAGACGACTGCTGGGCCGGTGATAAACATATTGGAAGAATGTTGTGACATAAAGACAAAATCTGTGATGGCGGGAGAGTAGCATGCACCTCCTGCACAGGGCCCTAAAATCACAGATATTTGAGGAATCACGCCGGAGGCTTTGGTATTGCGATAAAAGATATTACCATAGCCGTCCATGGACGCGATTCCTTCCTCAATACGTGCGCCGCCGCTGTCATTAATGGAGATATATGGGATCTTTAGGCGAAGTGCCATATCCATTATATTGCAAATTTTCTTTGCATGGTATTCTCCCAGAGTACCGCCTATTACGGTAAAGTCCTGTGCGGAAGCACACACAGGCATGCCGTTTACTGTGCCATATCCAGTGACTACACCGTCGCCCGGATAATTACGGTTATCTGTGCGAAGCTGATGAGATTGTGTCTCTATTAAACTGTTAAGCTCCACAAAGCTTCCTTGATCAAAGAGAAATGTAAGTCTTTCGCGGGCAGTCTGCTTGCCCTTCTTATGCTGTCCGTCAATTCTGCGCTGCCCGCCTCCTTCGATAGATGCAGCTCTTCGTCTTTCAAGTTCTTCTCTATATTTTTGATTCCACATAGAGTGTTCCATTCCTTTCCGTAATTATTCGGTGGATAATTATTTTAAGATAAATCTTCCAATATGTTCATTAAGTGAGATAGTCTGTGCTGACAGCTCCTCACTGGTTGCTGAAGATTCTTCGGCAGTGGCTGCATTGCTCTGTACCACCTCTGAGATCTGGTTGATCCCTTTTTCTGCTTCTTTCATGGCTTCTGCCTGAGTTTCAGCCATTATACTCAAGTTCTTGGATGTCTCAGCGATACATTTGATGCCCTCGACCACACTGAGGATGGAGGTGGAAGCTTGCTGTGCTGCTTGACTGCCCTCCGAGATCTCTAACATGGATCCTTCAATCAATTTTCTTGTGCTGACAGCAGCCTTTGCGCTCTGATCTGCCAAGTCTCTGATTTGATCCGCCACCACTGCAAAGCCACGCCCTGCATCTCCTGCTCTTGCCGCCTCTATCGAAGCATTTAATGACAACAGGTTGGTCTGTGAGGCGATGGACTCTATCTCTGAAATAATATTGCCAATTTTGTTGGAAGTCTGGTTAATACGTTCCATGGCGAGCAGCATGGTTTCCATTTGTTCACGGCTGTGTTCTGCGTCATCAGCATAGTGGCGGGCCTGTTGGTAGGATTCCTCTGCGCTCTCTGTACTTTTGATTACAGTTTCTGTGATATTCATAATTGTGGCCTGCAGTTGTTGTACTGCCCCGGCCTGCTCGGTAGAGCCTTCGGCCAGAGCTTGCGCTGCCTCGGCAATATTGCCAGAGCCTGCTGCCACTTGCTCAGAAGCTTCCTCTATGGCTTCGAGTGTTTGCGTCATCTGTATTTTCATATTCCGCATCGCTTCAAGCAGACGGAAAAAATCACCCTCATATTTATCTGCCACTTTAGTCTTGATAGCATAGTTTCCATTTGCCATCTGGCCTAATAATTCCCCGATATCATTAATAAGAATATTCAGCGTATCAGCCATATTTGCAGACTGATTGATCATATCAGCCACTTCATCATTAGAAGATACTGTTGGAAAAGCAGAAGAGAGATCGCCTGATGCAAAGGTGCTAAATCGTTTTCCAAGTTCACCGAGCGGCAAAGCAATTCCGCGCGCAATGCTCTTGCCCATATATAATGATATGTATAAAGATATCATAAGTACCACAGCGATCAATACCGCTAATGCTATGCTTATAGCATTAAGTGTAGTGGAGAGCTTATCGCCCTCTGTCACCTTGACATTTAGCAGTTCTTCCAATTGAGTGTAGATACTGTCATACGCAGGAGCTAGTTCATCAATTGCCATATCCTGTGCCAGTCTGCACAGATCCTGATCGGTGGTAGAGCCGGTTTCCATAATAATGCGGTCAATCTCCCAATAGGCAACAAGCTCCTCTTTGAGCTGCTCATAGGTAGCTCGGCCATCCTCGGATACAATGGTTTTCTCTATCTGCAAGAAAGCTTTTTCAAACAATTCTTTGTTCTCAGCGTGCTGTTGCATTACAAGGTCAATAACATCTTGGTCTTCATATCCTATCGTTGCCCGCAATGCACTTCTTGTGTCTGCAAATTCGAACATCGCTCTGCCGATATCTCCCTGAGCAAAGCCATAGTTGTCCAGCGCGGCGGTGTATTGTACCATTAGCACTATCATTGTAACAATGCCTATTACTGCTGCCAGTGCCGTGATGCTCGACACCATAAGAAAAGACTTTGTCAGTCTTTTCTCAATTCTTTCATTTTTAAACATATCCATTTCTCCTTTGCCATCTTATTTAGCATATTGTCACTGTAAATTATTCTACCATACTTTTCTTCTGATTTTCAAGCTTTATCCCAAACCTTTTTGAAAACAAGGTTGAAAAATGGGTTTTTCTATATTATAATGAGATATACTATAAATTACAGCTTCACATCCATAGGCTATTTTCGGGGTGCTGTAAAGTGTTGAGAAAGGAAGAATTATGAAAGAGATACCTTATAAGATTTATCTGGAGGAAAGCGAGCTGCCGAAGCAGTGGTATAATGTGCGCGCTGACATGAAGAACAAGCCGGCTCCTCTGCTGAATCCAGCTACCTTAAAGCCGATGGGATTTGAGGATCTGCGGCCGGTGTTCTGCGACGAGCTTATCAAGCAGGAGCTGGATGACACGACGCCATATTTTGATATTCCTGAGGAAATATTGAATTTTTATAAGATGTACCGCCCGGCTCCACTTGTCAGGGCGTATTTTTTAGAAAAAGCGCTTGATACACCAGCTAAGATTTATTATAAATTCGAGGGGAATAATACCTCTGGAAGCCACAAGCTCAATTCTGCTATCGCGCAGGCATATTATGCAAAGAAGCAGGGGCTTAAGGGTGTCACCACGGAGACGGGGGCAGGACAGTGGGGAACAGCACTTTCCATGGCATGTTCGTATTTTGGTCTGGACTGTGAGGTCTATATGGTGAAGGTTTCCTATGAGCAGAAGCCATTTCGCCGCGAGGTGATGAAAACTTATGGAGCGTCGGTGACTCCTTCTCCGTCGGACAAGACTGCTGTGGGAAGAAAGATATTAAAGGAATATCCGGGAACATCAGGAAGTCTTGGATGTGCGATCTCAGAGGCTGTGGAAGCGGCGACTTCAAAGGAGGGCTACCGCTATGTGCTTGGCTCTGTGCTGTCTCAGGTTCTTCTGCACCAGACAGTGATCGGGCTTGAGGCAAAGACAGCTCTTGATAAATATCATATTAAGCCAGATATCATTATTGGCTGTGCAGGTGGCGGTTCTAACCTTGGTGGTCTTATCTCGCCGTTCGTGGGTGAAAAACTGCGCGGGGAGGCGGATTATCGCATTATCGCGGTAGAGCCAGCATCCTGTCCAAGTCTTACCAGAGGAAAGTATGTCTATGATTTCTGTGATACAGGAATGGTTTGTCCTCTTGCCAAGATGTACACGCTTGGGAATGGATTTATTCCTTCTGCCAACCATGCAGGAGGTCTGCGCTATCATGGCATGAGCTCAATTCTCTCACAGCTTTATGAAGACAAGCTTATCGAGGCAGTTTCTGTGGAGCAGACACAGGTATTTGACGCAGCCGTGCAGTTTGCAAGAGTGGAGGGGACACTTCCAGCGCCGGAGAGCAGTCATGCGATCCGCATTGCGATCGATGAGGCTCTTCGCTGTAAGGAGACCGGGGAGGAGAAGACGATTGTATTTGGTCTGACTGGAACCGGATATTTTGATATGGTGGCATATGAAAAGTATAACAGTGGAAATATGAGTGATTATATCCCGACAGATGAGGATCTGGCAAAGGGCTTTGCTACGATTCCACAGCTTTGATAAATTCCTCTGCCGCGCAGGATAACGCGCGTCGCAGAGAGTACGCAAAACCAACTTCCCTGTGAGGAATGGGGATGGAGAGCGGAACTTCTACAAGAGTTCCGCTTTTTAATTCCTCTTTTGCGAAATTTTTAATTACACAGGCGACACCAAGACCGATCTTTGCAAATTCAATAAGTAGGTCCATGGTAGTGACTTCAAGCAGATGCGTTGGCTGGATGTGCCGGGAGGAGAGATAATCATCAATATACTGTCTTGTCATATTCTCCTTGTCGAGCAGCAGAATGGTAGCTGTGTCAAAGAGAGCACTGTCAGGGCAAGCAGGTTTACTGTTCTGATTTATGTCTGCATCGTATACAGGTATGCCAAGATTGTCAAGGCAGCTTGGCGAGCCGACAAAGATATCTTCAATTTCTGTCAGAGGAAGAAAGGCGATGTTTTTGTCGGAGAGAGGACGCCCGATCAGTCCAATGTCGATGGCGCCTTCCTCCAGAAGTTTCACCGTGTGGTTGGTGGATTGGCAGAGGATGCTGATGCGCACATGTGGATGCATGCGAATAAAGTCCTTTAGATAAGGCAGCAAAAGATGTTTGCAGAGAGTTGTGCTGACTCCTATGCGGATATGCCCCAGATCAAGGCTTTTCATCTTGAGAATCTGGTATTCACCTGAGGAGAGGGATTGCATGGCCGCCTTCACGCTCTCAAAGAGTACCTGTCCCTCGGCTGTCAGGGATACGCCGCGCGAGGTGCGGAAGAAAAGAGTGGCTCCAAGACGATTTTCCAGTCTGCGTATTACTTTTGAGACGGCGGGCTGGCTGATAAAGAGAGAATGGGCGGCGCGGGAGATATTTTTTTCCTTTGCGACGGTATAGAAGATACGGTAATCATTCAGATTTTCATTTGGCATACTTGCGGCTCCTTTTTTTGTTGGTAATAGGTAGATAAGTGTTTTTTATCATGTTTGGAAGGATCCATATAATCAGTTTGCTGTTTTCCACTGTTATACCGATTGCGCTTGGTGTTCGTTGTGTTTTTCATTCAGTGTAAGCGGGGTAACGGTGGAGCATAGGCAGTTCGCCGGGCGGATCTTTTATCGCATAACAATTATAATTAGTTATAATTTATAGTTATGATAAGTATGTTATATATATATTAGCATTATAACAAGAGTCATGTTATAATGTCAATACAACAGAATTCATTAGGAGGAGACAGATATGGGAATGACAATGACGCAGAAGATATTAGCTGCTCATGCAGGACTTGCTAAGGTGGAGGCAGGGCAGCTTATTGAGGCGGATCTGGATTTGGTGCTGGGCAATGATATCACCTCACCGGTCGCTATCCATGAGATGGATAAGATGAAGGTGCAGACTGTGTTTGATAAGGATAAAATTGCTCTGGTGCCTGATCATTTTGTGCCAAATAAGGATATAAAATCTGCAGAGCACTGCCAGTGTGTGAGGCAATTTGCAAAGAAGCATGATATTACAAATTATTTTGAGGTGGGGGAGATGGGGATTGAGCATGCTCTCCTGCCGGAAAAAGGTCTTGTGGTGGCAGGAGATGTCGTGATTGGCGCAGATTCTCACACGTGTACCTACGGTGCGCTGGGCGCTTTCTCGACAGGGGTGGGAAGCACCGATATGGCGGCTGGTATGGCTACCGGAAAGGCGTGGTTTAAGGTTCCTTCTGCCATTCAGTTTGTTCTGACAGGAAAGCCGGCAAAGTGGGTGAGTGGTAAGGACATTATTCTGCATATTATCGGTATGATTGGGGTGGATGGTGCCCTGTACAAGTCAATGGAGTTTACTGGGGACGGCATTGCAAATCTATCTATGGATGACCGCTTTACTATAGCAAATATGGCGATTGAGGCAGGTGGAAAGAATGGTATTTTCCCTGTGGATAAGCTGGCAGAGGATTATATGAAGGAGCACTCTATAAAGAAGTACCAGATCTATGAAGCAGATGAGGATGCAGAGTATGATCAGGTGATCACCATCGATCTGTCCAAATTAAAGCCCACGGTGGCATTTCCACATCTTCCTGAGAACACTCATACTATTGATGAGGTGGGAGAGATCGAGATCGATCAGGTGGTGATAGGTTCCTGCACCAATGGAAGGCTTGAGGATCTGCGCATTGCCGCAAAGGTGCTTGAGGGACGGAAGGTGTGCAAGGGCAAGCGAGTGATTATTATACCTGCGACGCAGAAGATCTATCTTCAGGCGATGGAGGAAGGATTGATAAAGACATTTATCGAGGCGGGAGCGATCGTCAGCACGCCTACCTGTGGACCATGTCTTGGAGGCTATATGGGAATATTGGCAGCGGGAGAGCGTTGTGTATCCACGACAAATCGAAACTTTGTAGGGCGCATGGGACATGTGGATTCTGAGATTTATCTGGCAAGTCCCGCGGTGGCAGCAGCGAGTGCCGTGACAGGAAAGATATCCTGCCCGTGCGAGCTTGATTGATAGGAGGGGCAAGAGAATGAAGGCAAGTGGAATTGTATTTAAGTACGGTGATAATGTAGATACGGATGTAATTATTCCTGCAAGATACTTAAATTCCTCCGATCCTGCAGAGCTGGCAAAGCATTGTATGGAGGATATTGACAAGGATTTTATTCACAAGGTTTCCAAGGGGGATATTATAGTGGCAGATAAGAATTTTGGCTGCGGCTCCTCAAGAGAGCATGCGCCGATCGCGATTAAGGCGGCGGGAGTGAGCTGTGTGATAGCAGAGACCTTTGCCAGAATTTTTTACCGCAACGCGATCAATATTGGGCTTCCCATTATCGAGTGCCCGGAGGCTTCAAGAGGAATTGAGGCCGGAGATCAGGTGGAGATAGATTTTGACAGCGGTGTGATCTACAACAGAACAAAAAACACACAATATCAGGGGCAGGCATTTCCTGAATTTATGCAGAAGATCATCAGAGCAGAGGGACTGATCAACTATATTAATTCCAAAGAATAGATAACAAAAATAAGTGATGAGAATAATATGCGCAAAACAATAGCGCAGAAAGGAAGTATATGGATTATAAGGTTGCAGTGATCTCCGGTGACGGCATTGGGCCAGAGATTGTCAGAGAAGCGAGAAAGGTTTTGGATGCAGTGGCAGAGAAATATGGCCATAGCTTCACATATACAGAAGTGCTGATGGGAGGTGCCTCCATAGATGTACATGGCGTGCCGCTCACGGAGGAGGCAGTAAAAGCGTGTAAAAGTGCAGATGCTGTGCTGATGGGTTCCATCGGGGGAAATACAAGCACTTCCCCGTGGTATAAGCTTCCGCCCGACAAAAGACCAGAGGCAGGACTATTGGGCATCCGCAAGGCACTGAATCTGTTTGCTAACTTAAGGCCGGCTTTGCTCTACGACGAGCTGAAGGGGGCGTGCCCATTAAAGGATGAGATAATTGGATATGGCTTTGATATGATGATTATGAGGGAGCTGACCGGGGGCTTATATTTTGGTGAGAGAGGAACCGTGGAGGAGAATGGCGTGCGCAAAGCACATGACACACTTACCTATGACGAGACAGAGATCAGAAGAATCGCAAAGAGAGCATTTGACATTGCCATGAAAAGGCGGAAGAAAGTGACAAGTGTTGATAAAGCGAATGTGCTGGATTCCTCAAGATTGTGGAGAAAGGTGACAGAGGAGGTAGCAAAGGATTATCCAGAAGTGACATTGGAGCATATGCTGGTGGATAACTGTGCAATGCAGCTTGTAAAGGACCCAGCACAATTTGATGTGATTTTGACAGAGAATATGTTCGGTGATATATTATCCGATGAGGCGAGCATGATCACAGGTTCTATTGGTATGCTTGCATCTGCCAGTCTAAATGATACGAAATTTGGCTTATATGAGCCAAGTGGCGGCTCTGCACCAGATATTGCGGGAAAAAATATTGCAAATCCGATTGCGACGATATTGTCAGCAGCGATGATGCTTCGTTTTTCCTTCGATCTGGATAAGGAAGCGGACGCGGTGGAGGCGGCTGTCAAGAAGGTGCTGACAGAAGGCTATCGCACTGGGGATATTATGTCTGAGGGCTGCAGACAAGTAAATACAGATGAGATGGGAGATCGAATCGCATCCTGTATTTTAGCTTAAAGAGAAGAGGATTATTTTTTGAGAGTGATTCGCCCAGAGAATTGCCTCCACTGCCATTCTCTTGTTTGTGTTCAGTGAAAGATGGAGTGGTCACTAAGCTTGAAAGGATCTCGCTTAAGAGTGCCAAAGGATATATGCTGACATTTTTCACTGTGCACGAGCGGAGTAACAGAAAAATGGTGGTCTGGCTATGCGGATCACTCTATTACTATTCCCTGCCCTGTTCTCTTGACAAATTAGTATTTCAAGAAATAATGTGCTTCTATGTATCTCTAATCCAGTAGTTCTTTTATGCTCAGGTCATTTCTTGTAGCCAGATCTAAGAATGATGCTCCCACCTGAACCAGAGGTCTAGATACATTAAATTTGTTGATCAGGATAATCTGCGCTGTCTCTCCAGTGTTTAACCGCACATTGTGCTGAATAAAATTATTGGCGATTCTTGAGATAAAGATCATAAGCATCTGGGAATCCAGCTTATGGTGGCCGTTCACCTCCAAGTATTTTAGCACATCAAAAGGAGACATTGCCTCCACGCCCGGTTCCTTCATAGTCAGTGTGTCATAAATGTCCGCGATGGCGATGCAGCGGGAGTAGCGGTTGATATTGGCATGGGAAATACGAAGAGGGAAGCCTTTTCCGTCAAGTCGCTCGTGGTGGGTCAGCACAGCCTGCTTGATACGGTTGTCCAAAGCCTTTTCTTTGATAAGGTTGTAGCCAGCTATCACGTGCTTTGAGAAATGCCCGCCCTTTAAGTCATCTTTAAAATGAAAGTTCTTAAGCTCGTCTTTTGTGCATCTTAATATGCCAATATCGTGTAAGAGGGAGGCGATCATCACAATCTCGATCTCATCCTGTTCAAAATTCATCCATTTTGCCAGAATCTGTGAGAAAAGAGCGACGTTGATGGAGTGCGTGTAGAGATCCTCATCGCTTCGTTTCATGCGCAAGAGCATATCACACAGATTAATGTCTGTCTCGGAATTTTCAACAATATTCGTCAACATATCCAAAAGGGCGGGAACATCCACCTCGCTGTTGTTGGAGGCGATCTCCATCAGATTCTGTGACAGGGATGCTTCTGCGACCTCAAAGCTCTGCCGAAAGCCTTCAAATTTCTTTTCATCAATCTTAGGTGCTGGCACTTCGGGGATGGGCGGGGTTGGTATCTCTGTCTCATATTCTACAATTACATAGTCTATAAAGTGGCGCGCCAGAAGGGAGACAATATCCTTGGTGACGGGGGTATTCTCCGGGACAATAATGACACCAGAACGGGAATACACGTTATTTTTTATGGTCATACCCTTGCGCAGACGATTGGTTTGAACTCTAAGCTGTGTCATGGTAATTAACCTACCTTACTTTTTTTATAAGACTATTATAATAAATTCTGAGAAAAAGAAAAGTAGAAAATGTGGAAAAGATGTATCTTTTCTTGAAAAGAGACAGAGTATCTGGTAAAATCATAAAAAACTAATTGGGAGAGGCAGAATGGAGAAGGGAAAGATATTGATTGTGGAGGATGATCATACGCTGAATAATGGAATTGCCCTTTCGCTGGGGAAGGAAAGGATGCTTCAGGCTCACACGCTTTCAGAGGCGAGAAAGCTATTTGATAACACGGTGGATCTGGTGATTCTTGATATTAATCTTCCTGATGGGAGTGGACTGGATTTTTGTAGAGAGCTGCATAGTTCGAGCAAGGTTCCGGTGATTTTTTTGACGGCGAATGATATGGAGATTGATATTGTGACGGGGCTTGAGATGGGGGCAGATGATTATATTACAAAGCCATTTTCCCTGATGGTGCTGAGAGCGAGAGTAAACGCTGTGCTTCGAAGAAAGGAGCCAGAGGCGGTTACGTATATTCAGGGAGGTTTTTCTTTTGATTTTGATCAGATGATTTTTATGGTGGATGGAAAGAGTGTGAGCTTGAGTAAGACAGAGCAGAAGCTTCTTAAGCTTCTGGTGACAAACCGAGGTCTGACGCTCACAAGAGAGCTCTTAATTGACCGCATCTGGTCTGATGGTGCGGAATATGTGGAGGAAAATGCCTTGTCTGTGACAGTGAGACGTCTTCGGGAGAAGCTGCCCAAGATTCCAATAAAAACGGTGTATGGTGTTGGCTATAGTTTTGAGAGAGAGGAATAGAAGGATGGATATCATTGATTTGTTGTTGGTGGTGATTTTATTTCTTCTGGCAGTTCTTTGGATTGGTTATAGAAAAGTGGATGCACTTTTGATAAATTTGGATCGGATGGTTGATTCAGCCATGGATGGCACCTTGAGTGAGAGGCACTTTTCTGAGGAGTATTTGTCCAGATTGGAGGCTAAGCTGTATCGTTATCTCTCGTCGGGCAGCTTATCAAGAAAGCAGCTTACCGAGCAAAAAGAGGCGGTGGAGGTTTTGGTAGGCAATATTTCTCATCAGACGAAGACACCCATTGCTAATATCCTCTTGTATTCTCAGCTTCTAAAAGAAGTGTTTCAAGAAGAGGGGGCAGATAAGGAAGTATATAAAAGTGAGGCACTTGCCGCCAAGGAGAGGGAGCTTGCTGTGCAGATTGAGCAGCAGGCAGAAAAGCTTAATTTTCTTATTCAATCATTAATTAAGCTTTCAAGAATTGAGAATGGGACGATAGTGCTTGTTCCAAAATTTCAGCAGGTTAGGAATATATTTTCTGGGATAAATTGTCCTGCTCTTGCAGAGGAAAAAGAGATCGCGGTAGAGCTGCCTGAAGTGGAGGCGGGCATCACCGCCTTTTTTGATTGTAAATGGACGGAGGAGGCTTTGTACAATATTCTTGACAATGCAGTGAAATACACGCCTTCTGGCGGCAGGGTCAGTATATCTGTGAGAGAGTATGAGATGTTTGTGCGGATTGATGTTGCAGATACGGGAATAGGGATTGCGGAGAAGGATATGGCGAGCATTTTTTTGCGCTTCTATCGCTCGCCAAGTGTGAGCGAGGAGAAGGGGGCGGGAATTGGGCTGTATCTGGCGCGTGAGATTATAGGAAAGGAGGGTGGCTATATTAAGGTGTCGTCCAAGGTAGGACAGGGCTCTATATTTTCGATATATTTGTCAAAACAGCCAATTCTTTCGAAACTGTAAGAATCCAGAAAGAGTGTGGAAAGATTCTTTTGTTAGATTGAATATGGTAAAAGAATGGCAGGCCATTGTAGAAGAAAAATGATTTTTATTTGCTTGATAATACAATATGGCAGAGGAGAGGAGAATCTATGAGCAGTATATTGAGGACGACAGACTTGAAGAAATATTATGGGAGTGGTGAGACGACGGTGAAGGCGCTTGACGGCGTTAATTTTTCGGTGGAGGATGGAGAATTTGTCGCTATTGTTGGAACATCAGGGAGCGGAAAATCTACATTGCTCCATATGATCGGAGGGCTTGACAGACCGACTGCCGGGAAAGTGGAGGTGTCAGGCAAGGATATTTTTTCGCTGAAGGATGATGAGCTGACGATATTTCGGCGCAGAAAGATAGGTTTTGTCTTTCAGAATTATAATCTGGTTCCTGTATTAAATGTCTATGAGAATATTGTGCTTCCGGTAGAACTGGATGGAAATCAGGTGGATCAGAAGCATCTTGACAGTATTCTTCAAACGCTTGGATTAGATCAGAAGACGGGGCGTCTGCCGGGCGAGCTGTCAGGAGGGCAGCAGCAGAGAGTGGCGATAGCGAGGGCGCTTGCGTCAAAGCCTGCCATTATTCTGGCCGATGAGCCAACCGGAAATCTTGACAGTAAGACCAGTCAGGATGTGCTGGGGCTTTTGCGGATCACCAGCAATAAATTTCTACAGACGATTGTGATGATCACGCACAATGAAGAGATCGCTCAGATGGCGGATCGCATTATTCGAATAGAGGATGGACGGATTGCCACCTCTTCTTATGAGAAGGAGGGGAGGTAGATGTTTAAGGTTAAGAACAAGAAAACCATTTATCGATTGTCTGATAAAAATTTTCGTGCAGGAAAAATTCGAAATAGTATCGCGGTGATTGCCATTATCTTGACATCTGTTTTATTTACGGCATTGTTTACCATAGCGAGCGGCATGGTGGAGAATATTCAGAAACAAACCATGCGTCAGGCAGGCGGTGATGGCATGGCAGTGCTGAAATACATTACAGAGGAAGAATATCAAAATATGAAGACGCATCCTCTGATTAAGGAAATATCCTACAATCGTATGATTTGTGACGAGATTAAAAATGAGGAACTTCTAAAGCGGCATGGAGAGCTTTATTATATGGATGATGTTGGTATAAAGCTTGGATTTTGTGAGCCGGTGGAGGGAAGAAAGCCAGAGGCGGCAAATGAGATTATGACAGATTTAAAGACGTTGCAGCTTCTTAATATAGAGCCTGAGATCGGCGCAACGGTGCAGCTTACCATGATGGTGCACGGCAAAGAGGTGACGAGAGATTTTGTATTGTCTGGCTGGTGGGAGGCGGACCCTGTTTTTAATGTCTCTATGATGGTGACATCACGCGCCTATGTGGAGGAACATATAGATGAGTTGTATAACAGCTATAAAAGTGATTATTCCCTGACTGGGGTAATAAACAGCTATATTATGTTCTGGGATACCATCGGCTTATCAGAAAAGCTTGACCGGGTGATCACAGAGAGAGGCTATTCAAGAAATAGCGAGGCGCCAAATTATATTGAGGCAAACACAAACTGGTCTTATATGTCTGCGACTATAGATGCAGGTACAGCATTTGCTATTTTGGGTGTGGCATTATTAATTATACTTACGGGTTATCTGATTATTTATAATATTTTTCAGATTTCTGTGATTCGAGATATTCGCTTTTACGGTCTTTTAAAGACGATTGGAACTACTGGGGCACAGATTAAAAGTATCATACGCAGACAGGTCATGTGGCTTTTGCTGATGGGAATACCAGCGGGGTTGATTTTGGGTTATGTGATTGGTTGTAAGTTAGTTCCTGTTATTATGAGCTCCACAAGCTATCGGGGTAACTATGAGATAACGCCAAGCCCCATAATCTTTCTTGGAAGTACATTATTTGCTATTTTTACCGTGATAGTCAGCACGGCAAAACCTCAGAGAATTGCGGCGAAAGTGTCCCCGATTGAGGCTGTTCGTTATACCGATAACAGCAATATAAAAAACAGAAGAAATGCTGGCAGGGAACGCAGAAAAGGGGCAAATATACAGAGAATGGCTGCTGCCAATCTGGGAAGAAACAGAAAGCGCACGGCACTTGTGCTTCTATCTATATCGCTGAGCCTTGTGGTATTTAATAGTATCTATACCGTAAGCATTGGGTTTGATATGGATAAATTTCTCTCTAAGTTTGTGGATATGGATTTTTTAGTTGCTCATGCGGACTATTTTAATTATAGATATGGAGGACCCTATAATGCTGTCTCAGAAGAATTTATAGAAGCCGTGAAAGAGCAGCCGGGATTTTTGGAGGGAGGACGATATTATTGTAATTCGATGGGAACACCAGAGGTTTTTAAGGCGGAGGAACCAAAGAATTATGTTCCCACAATGGGATTGGACAATAGAGATTCTGCTGGATATCTTTTCACAGATGTGATTGGTGTGGAGGATGAGTTGCTTCAGCAATTGGATGTGCTTGAGGGGGAGATTGATATAAAAAAGTTAAAGTCAGGAGAATATATTTTGGAAGGAGTGCAAATGGACGATAATGGAAAACCGATAGAAGGATCCTCACATTATCAGATTGGTGATACTGTTATTTTGCACAATTATAGAGGAACAGGGGAATTAATGGAGGAAAATGAGTTCTGTACATGGGAATATAAGGTTATGGCAAAGGTTGCGATCAGAACATATACAAATTCCACTGGACGTTTTATTGGCTTTTCTAATTTTTATATTCCTGCTGAGATATATAAAAAGATGGTGGCTGTGCCGGGAGTGATGAATTATTCCTTCAATGTGAAAGATGGCATGGAAGAGGAGATGGAGGAATTTCTTAAGAATTATACGGAGAATGTCGATCCGATGATGGGATATCGCTCAAAGGATCTGTATGTGAAAGAATTTGAAAATTTGCAAAGTATTGTGCTGATAGTAGGTGGAGCGTTAAGCTTTGTCATCGGAATGATAGGGATCTTGAATTTTATAAATTCTATGCTTACTAGTATATTTACAAGAAGGCGGGAGTTTGCTATGCTGCAATCCATCGGACTGACAAAGAGACAGCTATGTGCCATGCTGATGCTGGAAGGTCTTTATTATACCATGGGAGCAGGCGCTCTTTCTGTCTTGCTCGCAGCAGTATTGTCGGTAGGAGTATTAAAGGGAATGATAGGAGGAATGTGGTTCTGCACATATCAGTTTACAGTGATTCCCTTGTTGGTGGTATTGCCGATATTGTTGTTGATCGGTGCAGGGCTGCCGTATATGATAATAAAGGTGGTGGAAAAACAGAGTATTGTGGAGAGACTGAGAGAATGTGAGTAACGGTAACTTTTGTGACAAAGGAGCGAGGTAATTTAGTTGAAGGATAGCATTTTAGCGTTGATTTTCAATGAAGCAATGTTGAAAAATCAACGCTAAAATGTTATTTATTCTTCAACCGTTTGTGTGGCTACATCTATATCTAACTCGTTCAAATCTTTTGCTCCATCAAGATACACCCATTTGATTTTATATGATTTTCCAGTACATTCTCCGATATTATTGACATAATCCTCAAGCAATTTTTGTGCCCGCTGCTGTGCACTGGCTAACAGGGCAGTATCATTACTTGCATCTTCCTGCATTTTTGCTTGGGCTTCTTGGAAAGCTTTGGTTTGATGTTCTGCTTCAACGCTTGCGGAGTCATTTGCAACAATAAATGAATCCACATTAAGCGTTTTATCATCCACTTTACAACTCAGAACTTGAGCTGGTGGAATTGTAATCGTCACATTTTCTCCGTCAACCTCAATACTTACCAAAGATGTATTAATTCCAATCGTAACAATACCCGAATATTCAATCCAAAACTGTCTGTCCTTTTTCCAAAATAACACACCTGTAGCATCTTTCTCATCATACTTTGCCACGTTGTGATAATAGCATTGCATTGTCGCTAACTCACAAATGGATTTCATCTGTGCAGCTTGTGGTGAGAGGTCTTTATTGGCATTATCTGAATTGGCACATGCTGTAAAAGATAAACACATTACAGCAATGAGTATTATACAGAGTATTCTTTTCACTTTGGATTCCCTCCCCCCTTAATCTATCTGCAATTGATATTCAGCGTCCAGTTGTCCAACAAACGGGCTTATCAATGCTTCAATAATATTGTGTGCATTTTGTTCGGCTAATTCATATATAGCATTTTCGTTGCTACTTTCGTTCTTTACATCTTCGATACATTTTTTATAAGCTTGTTCAGAAACCGTAGATGTATTAGCTTTGTTGTTTTCGAATATGTAATCCAAAGACGTAATATCAACATTGACATCTGTGATTTTAATTTCTGGGAGTTTTACAGCAATTACTTTCTTTTCATTATCAACGGTTATCTCTACCTTTTCAAAATCAATGCCTGCTTTCACTTTTGCGTTATATGAAACGTAATAATCGATCTTTTCTGGATTTTTTTCATTAGCAACTTTTGCAATACCGTTATAAACTGCTTCAAAGGTTGATAAATCGTTTACATTGATTATTTTTTCTAAAGTATTCTTATTAATGATTTCAGGTTCTGACTTTTTGAAAAAATTTTTTGCTACCAATGATGCACAAACAATTGCTATAACTATTACAACAGCAATCATTGCATACAGCATTGACTTGACGCTAATCCTTTGTTTGGATTTTTCATCCATTGTATGTTTCCTCCCTTTTATTTTCTTCTAATGAGTTTTACTGGAATCATTATCCAAAAAACAGACGCAAAAATTATCTTTTTGTAGAATAAAAAGTACGGCTACCGAAGCAACCGCACAAAAAAGGACACAATATCCCTTTGGTATCTTGTAAAAACTGCACCATTTCCTCGTTAAGTTGGTCTGGCAAAGATATTATATCACTAAAGCTCGAAAAATGGAAGTTACTATTGCTGAATTTCCTCTCACATTCTTAGATTGTAAAGTGAAAAGTGAAATTCCTTTACAGGGAAGTGCTATTACAGAAACAGTGGGAAAAAGATTTATGACCAATTTTTTTGTAATTCTAATTGTATGGGTGTTGACAATTCATAATTGAAATGTTATTATCTTAAATAAGTTAGCATAAGAAAAAGCGATGACGGAAACAAGTAGCATATGGATTGCAGACAGAGAGAACATCAGTTGGTGGAAGATGTTTATGTGGATTGTATGTGAAAACCATTCTTGAGCTGTAATACTGAAAGTAGATGTAAGTATTGCCGTATACCTGCGTTAAAGGTTAGGGTTTGATAGAATCTGAAGTTAAAAATTAAGGTGGAACCGTGCAATAAGCACCCTTAAAGATACATTGTAGGTATCTTTAAGAGTGCTTTTCTTATGTTAATTTAATATTCTATTCGCATCCTGATTTGTAGGAAGTTAGAAAGGAAGAGGTAAAATGAAGATTAAAATGAGAGATGGTTCCATCTGTGAGTCTGCTTTTGACGAGGAATTGGGGAAAAATGCATTTAGGCATACGACGGCTCATATTTTAGCGCAGGCAGTGAAAAGGCTGTATCCCGATACGAAATGTGCAATAGGTCCGTGTATTTCTACAAGCAACAAGATAAGTGGCTGCTTAGAACCAACTAGGAGTGGTTTGAACAAATCGACGGCTGCCGCAAATGAACACATATCCGGCAGCTCTGCTGTGGGGGTGTCAGTTGCAGATGGTTTTTACTATGATTTTGAGTTTTCTTTCCGGTTTTCGGAAGAAAATTTTGCTGAAGTTGAAGCAAAGATGAGAGAGATTGTGAAGGAAAATTTGCAGATAAGACAATTTAGCACAGATCGAGAAAAAGCAATGCAGATTATGGAGGAGAGAAATGAAACGTACAAAATAGAAATATTAAATGATCTGCCAGAGAACGAGGAGATCAGTTTTTATCAGCAGGGAGAATATCTAGAGATGTGTGTTGGACCTCACGTGGCATATACCAGTGCAATTAAGGCATTTAAGCTGCTGTCTGTTGCAGGGGCATACTGGCGTGGTGATGAAAAAAATAAAATGCTTACCAGAATTTACGGTACATCGTTCCCAAGTGAGGATATGTTGAAAAATTATTTAGACCAACGAGAAGAGGCAAAAAAGAGAGATCACAGAAAATTAGGAAAAGAATTAGACTTATTTGCACTATTTGAGGAAGGTCCGGGTTTTCCATTTTTTCTTCCAAAGGGATTGATATTAAAAAATTTGCTGATAGATTACTGGAGAAAATTGCACACAAGAGAAGGATATGTGGAAATATCTACTCCAATTATGATGAGCCGTAAGCTCTGGGAAATATCTGGGCACTGGGAGCATTACAGGAATAATATGTATACAACTGTGATTGACGGAGCAGATTTTGCCATAAAACCTATGAGCTGTCCGAGTGGTATGCTCGTATATAAGATGGAACCGCGCTCTTATCGTGAATTGCCCATGCGCGTCAGTGAGCTGGGTTTGATACACAGAAATGAAAAGTCAGGTACATTACATGGTCTGATGCGTGTTCGTTGTTGTACACAGGACGATGCTCACATCTTTATGACGCCAGAGCAGATACAGGGTGAGATAAAGCGTGTTGCCCGCCTGATAGATGAGGTGTATTCAAATTTCGGATTTAAGTATTATGTAGAGTTATCTACAAGACCAGAAAATTCTATTGGAAGTGATGAAGATTGGGAATTGGCAACAAATAGTTTAAAAAATGCACTTGATGATCTGAAGCTTCCATATAGTATAAATGAGGGAGATGGCGCATTTTATGGCCCAAAGATTGATTATCATCTGGAAGACTCTATTGGGAGAACATGGCAATGTGGGACAATTCAGTTGGATTTTCAGCTTCCACAGCGCTTTGAGGCAGAGTACATTGGAGAAGATGGAAATAGGCATCGTCCCATTATGATACACAGGGTTGTATTTGGCTCGATTGAAAGATTTATAGGTATCTTGATTGAGCATTTTGCAGGGAAGTTCCCACTTTGGCTCTCGCCTGTGCAAGTAAAAATATTACCTATCTCAGATAAACATATGGATTATGCAAAAGAAATTGATCAGATCTTAAAAAGAGAAGGATTGCGTTGCGAAGTAGATGGGAGAGCAGAAAAAGTCGGCTACAAAATACGAACGGCAAGACTGGAAAGAATACCTTATATAATTATCGTTGGCGAGAAGGAGATTGAGACTAACAGTGTTTCTGTACGTAAGAGAGATGGCGATGATTTGAGAAATATGACAATCAAGCAAGTGTTGGATATGCTTTTTAAAGAAGGAATCTAAAGAAGGTGACCATCTGTTTCTTGTAGAGATAAAATATTAAAAGTTACATTATTGAGCATATTTTCTAGAAATTCTTGTCGAAATATGTTATAATTATTTTATATATCTATATATTACAACAGGATTTTGGCAGGAGATTACATTATGCTGAGAATATTCAGAATACATGGCGATAACATTGTGGAATGTGAGCGTATCGCCAATCTTATTTTAGAAGAAACAGAGCCGACATCCGTCGAAATATCGCTGATGTCTCCATCTACTATAGTTTATAACATTCAGTTTAACTATTTAAGACACTATTTTGAGTGGCAGTTAGAATTGCTTCCGGGATTTAACAAGGCGGGCCGCAGAAGATGGGAAGCTAACATTTTTAAGGGACTCAAAAATAGTGGCAGTTTCCTTGACGAAACGCCGGATGCGATTGTAACCTGTGTGGAAAGTGGTCTGGAGACCATTCTTTATGCAATCGAGTTTTGTAGTGCATTGCAAGCTGGTAATCAAGCGTGGCAGCGAAGTGGCCGTGCATTTTCTACAGGTCGCACAGGATGCCCTTATCTGTATATCGTAGATTTTGTGAAATACGAGTTGGATAGCCGTACTCGTAAGAGGAAGGCACTTCGTTTCCCTAACCCGGCTGTTCCATATAGCTATATTAGTTTTTCGAGAGAAAGTGGTAATTTTGTTGCTCAAGTTTATATCCGTTCAGAAGAATTTGACAAACAGTTTGATCGCTCATTGAGGAAATTTGATGAAAATAATTTTGCAGAAGCAGAACTTTCTTGTTACATCGTTAAGCGGATGTGTGGGTTCGATACCACAAAGGAGGAAGAAGCTATTCTTCAGAAGAATCTTAATGTGGTGCTGTTTTTGGCAAGCAGCTCTCGTCCAGCCACGAATTTTACACCTATACAGTGGAGACATTTGTATGCATATCATCAGGGAATTGTTCAATTTTCGTTAGAAAATTCAGGTTTCAATTTCCGAAAAACAATTACTGCAAAAGGACATCATGGCCATTCTCCAGAGTTCCTTGATTTGGTAGAAAGCCTTAGCGTTGGATTAGCGTCCAAAGATCTTCCTTTTGGAATTATTCCTAATACCAATAGAAGAAGACTGGCAAATGAAATACGCCTTTTATATCCAACTTATGATACCAACATCCTTGATCGAATTGCTTCTGACCATTCAGATTTGATTCTTTGCATGATGAAAGGATTTAAGCCAAGAGGTGATGATAACCGACCTGACAGAGGAATTTTACCATTTGCTGCAATGCTTGCTTCAACTGATATTGAAATAATGACTTATATTTATGGGCCAGTTATTGAGCGTAATTTTAATGCACTTATTAAAAATCCAGAACGTCTTGCTGCGTCCAGTGGTTTTTGGCGGTCTATCCTTGCTTTGAGTAGTTTTGTTGCTCTTGATGTTCCTGTTATTGCTGCTCATTCTTATGATGAAAAGGTGCTTTTGGATACATCTGCATTAAAAAAACACTATATAGAACAACTTTTGGATAAAGATGGATTGACGCAGAATAGATTTTCCAGTATCCCGCAGTCTTTCCACGAAGATGATGTAGATACAGGAATTCATTTTCTTTTTTCACACCGGCTCTACAAAGTTTGCTTTGAGGGCATATGTAATCCTCCGGGTGGCGATTGGAGTGGTCTTTCTGTTCTCTACAAAAACCATGAAGTACGTTGGTTGTCCTTGCCACGTGTAAGTAAAAAAGTTAACGGCAAACGTCCGGATCATGTTTTGGAATTGTTTGGTGTATTTGATTGTCCTGTTCTACTTTCTATTGAATCAAAGGAGCATTCTTTTGATTTAGAAGTAAATGTTGGCAAAGGGCTTGTAAATTATATCCATAATCTTATGAATTACGTTCCTAACGTGGAACGATTGGTTTCTCCTCATATAGGAGCATGGACACGATCGGAACACCATGTTGATTATAAAGCATTTAAAACAATCTCTGCTGCTGCCTATCTGCGAAGAGCTGCACAAGCAAATGGTATTGTTTTTGAGCGTAGCAACTGTGATATGCTGTTCATCATGGAGCCAGTTGAGCATGGCTGGGAAATTGAAATTGTTACAGCTACTTGTGCCGCCAAAATCTTGAAAGAGTTTATTTGTGACAAGATAGATGAAATTGGATTTGATGATATAACTATTTTCTGAACTACCAGTTAAGATATAGAGATTCTAAAACCTTGATACTTTCTTTATCCATGACCTTTTTGAAACTGGAGTTGCCGGAAGAGATAAATACATGGCGTTTATACAATTCCTTTGGCAATTCAACAGTAAAGTCATCTGTTCCTCTGATGCCATCAAATGAGAGCATATATTTAATTCCTTTACTGTTCAGCCGATTAAGATAGGAAAGGAAAGCATTAAAATCAATGGTTCCATAATAACGACCCTTCGTATGAAAGTACGGAGGGTCCAAGTATATTAGATCACCCTCTTTTGCGGTTTCGGTTGTAATAACATAATCTGTGGCAATAAATTCTGCACTTTGAATAGAATTAGACCAATCCAGAATAATTTTTTTCAAACTGTCAGGAGATATACCGGGACGAGTATGATGTAAGGAGTTGTTAAAATCACCGTTTGCATTAAAGCGAATTAAGCCATTGACACACGTTCTGGATAAGAATAGAAGATCTTCGGCGGAGCGATTTTTGTTAAAATCATCTCTGATTTCGTAATACGCTTGATACCCTTCTGTTTTCAGTCTTGTCCAGCGAAGTCTATATGCTTCAGATAATTCAACTGGATAGTTTTTGATTTTGTTCCACAAATCAATAAGTGGTACGCAAATGTCACCACAAACAGCATCGGTTGGATTTATAGCATATAACATGGAACCGCCACCAATAAATGGCTCATAGTATCTATTGAATTTCTCAGGTAAATATTCTTTTATTTTTGCAGATTGGCTGCGTTTACTGCCACTCCACTTAATAACTGGTTTGAACATTTTAGTCCTCCGTGGATATTGTTTCAGTTTCTATTAAAATTTCATGAGGATCTACATTTAGATAGTCGCATAAACGGATAAATGCTGCTGAAAGCGGAGATTTCCCGTTTATGTATTCATATATTGTAGGTTTAGATACTCTAGCTTTTGTTGCTAATTCATTGATAGTTTTAACATCCAAATCGATCATCTTTTTGCGAAGTTTTTTTTCATTAAGTATCAAGCTTTTCATTCGGTTGCCTCACTTTCAAACAGGCTTAAATTTAGTTGTCCCAGTTGATCCTCATTTTCCTCAATATGATTTAAGCGATTCGTTGCGATTTCACAGTAAAAATCATTAAATTCAATGCCAATATATTTTCGCCCAGTCATTTTTGCCGCAACACATTCACTCCCAGAACCTGAAAAAGGAGTGAGCATAACATCTCCCTCTTTTGAAGTTAGTTTAATCATTCGTTTGAGGATTCTAATTGGTTTTTGGGTGGGATGTTTACCATAAGCGAGTTCACTTTTCTCTTTGTTGTTTGATATATCCCATACAGTTCGCATTTGTTTTTCTGGTGTTTTCAAGCCATCATAAGAAAAATCACCATTTTTTGAATAGTCATAATCGAAATAGTATTCTCTTTTCTTTCCTCCCTTATTACACCACAAAATGGTTTCATGGCTGGCAGTCAATCGTCTTCCTGCTAAATTAGGAAAAGCGTTCCTTTTGTACCACACCACTTCATTGATGATCTCAATTTCGAGCATTTGGCAAATGACATTGATAACACCAATGTTGTGATATGTACCAAAAATCCACATGGAACCAGTAGACTTTAATATTCTCTTAGCTTCGGTAAGCCACGTTTTTGTAAATATCATGTAGGATTCAAATGTAAAATTATCCCAGTTTTGCATGACTTTATTCCAGTTTCCACCCATACCTTGAAGTTCAACACTGTTATCCCATTTCCATTCTCCTCCTTTAGATAGGTTGTATGGCGGATCTGCAATAATTAAATCAATACATGAGTCAGGTAATTTCTTCATCTCAGATATGCACTCACCATTGATGATAGTGTTAATTGGTAATGTATTCATATACAATTCCTCCCCCTCTTGCTTGATAACTATAACATGCCATGCTTGAAAAATCAATATATTTTAACTAAAAGTAAAAATATTTTAATTTATATGCTGAAAGATATCTATAATAATTCCCAAAGTGGAAAAAATGCATGGTTGTAGAAAAAATGCAAAGAGAACTGAACAATCATAATATGTAAAATAAAACGATTCTTGTGATATTCACACTTTTTGATAGTAAAAAATAGGTTGTCTTATATGGAAAGAATATGCTATAATGTCATATATTACTATTTTAAAGGGAGAGATTTAAAGTATGAGAAGAAAAGTAACACTCAGTATAGCTGCGGCAGCAGTTATGATTATAATGGCGAACAATCCAGTTATGGCAGATTGGGAGCAGGCGAATGGAGCGTGGAATTATAAGGAAGATGGTCAGAGTGTAACAAATGCATGGAAACTTGTGAATGGAAAGTGGTATTATTTTAATGAAGCAGGTGTTATGCAGTCTGGATGGCTTGAGAAGGACGGAAAGTGGTTTTATCTGGATCCGAACAATGGTGATATGAAAGAGGGCTGGGTGCAGGATGGAGAGAACTGGTATTATCTAAACAGTGCGTCGGGAGAGATGGCGACGGGCTGGACAAAGACCGGAGAGAATTGGTACTTTATGGACAATTCTGGAAGCATGCAGACCGGGGTTATAGATGTAGATGGGAAGATTTATGCCTTGGATGAAAATGGAGCAATGCAGACAGGAACCATTTTATTGAAAGAAGATGTATGGAATGTCTATACATTTGATCCTGCGACAGGAGCAGCAGTGGGCGATAAGGTTCCAGTGCCAACAAAGGCATATAGTTCATCAGGAGCTAGACAGACAGATCTTTCAGCGACGGTAAAAGATCAGGTGCGTCAGATGCAGGAAAAGAAGAAGGAAGAAGAACGTGCAAGCTATACTAACTCTAGCTCTGGCTCTGGGTCGAATAGGCCTAGCAGACCGAGTGAGGACACAGATAATGTTATAGTGTCAGATGTGAAGATTCAGGAGATCACAGTTCCTAAGAGTGGAATGGTGGATGTGGTATTATCAAAGGCTACAAAGCTGGATATTTCTAACTTCTATATTAGTTGTCCGGCTGGAAAGGATATGACGATTTTAAAGGTGGAGACAGAGGAGGGAAGCCGGAAGAATCGGGTATATCATATTTCAACTACACATTTTAATGATAATACTTATAATATGGAGATCACATTGTCCAATGGAAAGAAGATAGAGAAGACATTTGTGACAAGTCTGTCTGCACCAGAGATTAAGGAGATTGAAACAAAGAGAGTGGATAAGAACACGGCAGAGATTTCCTTTATCTCAGACAGTGCAGGAATGCTTTATTATATGGCAGTTCCCACAAGCGCATCCAGATCGATGCTTAGGCAGGCGATAGGCGATAAAGTGCCACAGACAGGGCAGGATGTGCAGAAATATGGCGAATCTATGCGCATGGATCAGCAGGGCTTGCAAAATATAACGATAAAGGATCTGGAGGAAGGTCAGGCATACACCATCTACTTAGCAACTGCACAGGAGGAAGGAAACACAGCAGCACTTCGCGGTTCGCAAGTGATTGCAGCGCAGCCGGATGATGGCGACTCTAATGTGGAAGGTCTGCAGATTGTGGAAGCATGTGCGATATCAGATAGCAAGATAAAGTTTGTATTAAATAAGCCGACAGACAAGGCGTTGACATTGGACGATATTGATGTACAATGTGCGAATGGTGATATTAGCATTGGAGGAATTGAGTCAGAAGATAATATGACCTACTATATTCCTATGAAGCCATATTATTTTATGAACAGTAAGACAGGTTATACGGTATATGTGATGTTACCAGATGGCAGCAAGTTGGAGAAAAAGTTTTATACAGATTTTGACTGTCCTTTAATTAATGAAGGATCAGCGATAAAGATCTCAGAAAATGAGGCTGAAATTAAGTTCCGCTCAGACGAGGGAGGAGTTTTCTATTATATCACATCAGATAGCTCCAATAAGCCTTCTGCAGATGAGATAGAGAAGAATGGTCAGAAAATGAACTTGTCAGGCGGATGGAATAAAATGACAATTAAGATAAATCAGAATGATGTATTCTTTTATTTTGTTCCAGAAGATCTCAGTGGAAATCGAGCTGACTTTGTGGAGGAAATTGAAATTCCTAATGAGATCGTGGAGCCAACTCCAGAGCCAGATAAGGAGACAGATATTGAGAGCATTACATATTCTACAAATAGCATAGGCTGTCATAGGCTAACTGTAAAAATGAAAGATGCGTTTGATATCTTGAATGTAGAAAAGAGAGATATTATCATCTATGCTTTAGATAATCAAGTTTTGGGAACGGTACCTTCTATTGTGGAGCGTGGAGGAACCTATGATGGATTAGAGTATTTCTATCTTCAATATAATATAGTATTCCCCAGCGGCAGATATAGATTGGAATTTTTGTACAACGGTGCATATTATGAGAAGGAATTTGAGATAAAGTAAGAGTTTACTTATAGAATTAGCCCATAATTCTCCGGTACCTTGTTTCACTTAGTGTAAAATGTAACTGGGTGGGGATGGGGTGATGGAGGATTATGGGCTATTTTGTTAAGCTATGTGGTGTAGTATCATGTTAATCGTTCTATTATTGTGTCTCAGTCTGTCCAGCTCCATTGTAGCGGATGGCGATAATGGTATCTTGTTCTGTAATAAATTGTAAGGTCATATCATCTTTTGTGTAGATATATGAGCCAGATGTCTCTTGGTATTCTGTTCCATATGCTGCTTCCATATCATTCTTTGAGCAGCCGATATAGATTCCCTCATCGGTTGTTACGCTGTCATCAAGAAAATAGATATCATAGATATATTCTTTCCCATCTTTTTCATAGGTAGTGATCTCATAGCTTCCAAAGCCATAGATCCGATCTGTTCCCTGAAAGGCACAGCTTGGAGCTTCTAAGTAGGTAAGTGGTTCACCAAGCACATTCAGCACAGATGCCGCCTCTTTATGCATAAAAAGTTCAATATCCTTCTCAGGTGTAAAGAGGTATCCCATGGGAACTGTGATAGAGTCTGAAGGTTCCGCGATCGCCAATGTTTCTTTCTGTGTAGTAGTAGATTCTTTGATGGATGTTGAGTCAGATGCGGAGGTGGTAGCTATCTCACTCGCACTGGCGGATGGCTCCGTTGGTTTTTTCTGGCAGCCGCCCAGAACAAGAATAGCCGCAAGAAGGGCGATATAATATTTTTTCATAAGCATCCTCTTTTCTTTTTATTTTCTTAGCACTTCGATAACACGCCCATTGTAGCATAAATAGAAATATTCGTCAATCTTGTTGCGAAATACAAAAGAAAGGCTTATAATAACAAGTAATTGTCGAAAGAGGAGAGAAGTTATGAATACATTTCAATTTATGTTTCAGTACATAAAACGTCATCGTTTTCAGTATATTGCTGGAATTATCACGTTATTTGTGGTTGACTTTGCCAATTTGTTTATTCCGCAACTTACGGGAACCATCACAGATGGACTGCGCGGGGGTACCATTGACTGGGCGGGCGTAAAGCAGTGTCTTCTTTTGATTTTTATTCTGGGATCTACGCTTGCCATCGGGAGGTTTTTATGGCGATATTTTTTATTTGGCGCGGCGCGCTCTATTGAGAAGGAGCTGCGCAATGAGATGTTCCACCATCTGGAAAAGATGAGCGTCGAGTACTATAATGAGCATAAGACAGGGGATCTGATGACGCGCTTTACAAGTGATCTCAATGCTGTTCGCATGGCAATAGGGCCTGCTGTGATCAGTGCATTTGATGCGTCTGTCATGACTATTATGGTAATTTTTCAGATGATGCGATATGTGAATATAAGTCTGACATTGTTGGCGATTATCCCAATGCTATTTATCTGTTTTGGGGAGATTTATTATGGAAAGATTATCTATAAACGTTTTCAGGCACGTCAGGAGGCAGTGTCGGATCTGACAGATTTTGTTCAGGAGAGTATCTCCGGTGTCCGCGTGATCAAGGCATTTGTGAGGGAGCGCAGTGAGCTTAAGGAATTTGCCAAGGCAAACCAGAACACAATGGAGAAAAATCTCTCTATTGCAAGGGTGCAATCCATTGTCATGCCACTTTTGGACGTGATTATCGGTGCATCCAGCCTGATCACTCTGGTGTACGGTGGTTATCTCACGCTTAACGGGGATATTACGTTGGGGCGTTTTGTGGCATTTAATCAATATATCAATATGCTTGTCTGGCCAATGCTCGCGTGTGGGGATGCGATTCAGATGTTTTCTCAGGGAAGTGCGTCCATTCGGCGTATTCAGGAGGTCTTGGATGAGAAGCCGGAGATTTTTGACCGGGATGTCACGGAGGAGATTGAGAAATTAGAGGGAACTATTACTTTCTCCAAGCTGACATTTATCCACAGAGGGCACGCGGAGCCAACGCTTCATAATATTAATCTGCATGTGCCGGCGGGCACGACACTGGCTGTTATCGGGAGGACGGGAAATGGAAAGTCCACATTAGTCAACCTGCTGCTTCGCCTGTATAATACAAAGCCGGGGATGATTCTTTTGGACGGCAGAGATATTGGCACGATTGCGCTTAAGACTCTGCGTGAAAATATCGCTTATGTGCCGCAGGATAATTTTCTTTTTTCGGATACCTTAAAGTCTAACATTGCTTTTGGCAGTGAAGAAAATATGGAGGCTATCACAAGGGCGACTAAGGCGGCATGTATTCATGACAATATTGTCTCTTTTCCAGATGGCTATGAGACGATTGTGGGAGAGAGAGGTGTTACGCTGTCAGGAGGGCAGAAGCAGAGAAGCTCGATAGCGAGAGCACTTATGAAGGATGCGCCGATCTTAATTTTGGACGATGCGCTCTCGGCAGTTGACACAGACACAGAGGAGCAGATTCTTAGAAATCTGAAGCAGACGCGGGCAGGAAAGACGACAATTCTTATCGCGCACCGCATCTCTACCATTCAAAATGCCGATATTATTATGGTGCTGGAGGATGGAGAGGCGAAGGAGATCGGAAATCACGAGGAGCTGATGGAGCGAAATGGCATTTACCGGGATATGTTTGAAAAGCAGCAGCTTGAAGCAGCGAAGGGGGAACTGGCAGAATGAAACGATTACTTTCTTATCTGAAACCGCATAAATGGGTGATGCTTACAGCAGCGATTCTGGTACTTCTGATTATTGTGGTTGAGCTGTATCGCCCGGTAATTATCGGTGATGCCATTGACAGGTATATCAATGGCTCATATGTGCAGATGATGGAGGAGGGGACGCTCACACTTACCTTAGAGGAGCTTACCGTCTTGAGAAATGAAAGCTTTGCAGGAATACTTAGGGCAGCAGGGCTTTATCTTATTATGCTGCTTTCTGGTTTTGTTTTAAATGCATGTAACAACTGGATTTTGCAGAAGATGGGGCAGAAGATTATTTATCAGATGCGCGAGGAGGTATTTGGCCATATTCACAGCCTGTCCCTTGGCTTCTTTAACACAACTCCGGTCGGAAAGCTGGTGACAAGAGTTTCCAATGATACGGAGGCGGTCAATGAGCTTTTTACCACCATTCTTGTAAAGTTATTTAAAAATTCTGTGAAGATTGCAGGGTATGCAGTGGTGATGGTGTGGTTTGACGCGCGCATGGCGTTGGTGTCCTTTGCACTTTTGCCTGTGGTGACAGTGTTGACCTTTTTCTTCCGGTATATGTCACGGAAGGCATATCAGATCACAAGAAATAAGATCACAGAGCTAAATACCTTTTTGTCAGAACATATCTCTGGTATGAAGTTAATTCAGATATTTGCCCGCGAGGAGGCGAAATATAAGGAATTTGAGAGAAAGTCTGGGGAGCTGTTTGCGGCAAATTGGCGTGAAGTAATGACTTTTGCCATCTTTAGACCTTCGATCTATCTGTTATCGATCCTCGCCATGATCATTGTGATTGGAACGGGAAGTGCTTCCGTGCTGCAAGACAGAATGTCTCTTGGAACATTGTTTGTCTTTATCACATATATCAGTTCTTTCTTTGAGCCGATTCAGGAGCTTGCGGAGCAATTTGGCACATTGCAGTCCTCACTTGCCTCAGCGGAAAAGCTTTTTTCTGTCCTTGATGAAAAGCCGCAGATTGTCAAACCAGAGCATCCGATGAAGCCTCAGATTCAGGGACGGATTGAATTTAAACATGTGTGGTTTGCCTATGAGAAGGAGGATTATATTCTTAAGGATATTAGCTTTGTGATTGAGCCGGGGCAGAAGATCGCTTTTGTCGGCGCAACGGGGGCAGGAAAATCTTCTATTCTTAATTTGATTGGCAGATATTATGATATACAGAGGGGCGAGATTTTGATAGATGGGGTAAATATTAAGGATATGGACACGGATGTGCTGCGCGGCGCAATCGGGCAGGTACAGCAGGATGTATTTATCTTTACTGGCGATATCAAGAGCAATATATCCTTGAGAAATGAAGAGATCTCTTTGGAGGATGTCAAGCGCGCCGCTCACGTGGTCAATGCAGATACCTTTATAGAGAAAATGCCAGAGGGATATGATTCACCTGTCACAGAGCGTGGAAGCACTCTGTCAGCCGGACAGCGCCAGCTCTTGTCTTTTGCCAGAACACTTGCCTACGATCCTGCCATTTTGGTGTTAGACGAGGCGACGGCAAATATTGACACGGAGACGGAAGCATTGATCACCAATGCACTCTCCAAGCTGATGGAGGGAAGAACTACAATTATGGTCGCGCATCGTCTCTCCACCATCCAGCACGCGGACCGAATTATAGTGATGCACCAAGGGTGCATAAAAGAATCCGGCTCCCATCAGGAACTTCTAACACAAAATGGATTGTACAAAAAGCTGTATGATTTGCAGTTGGTTGAAAGTTAGAGAGGGGAGAAATAGTAGTAAGGATCAAAGTATGAAAGAATGAAATTGGATTTCTGTTAATACATGCTTATAACACGAAAGGAGATAAAATGGTGCTTTGTATTGCAACAGCTCCATGCAGAGTCTGAGGAGGCTGCATGGAGGAATCATTTTTGTTGATATCCTCAGGCTTTGCTTCTAGTTTGAGAAATAAGTAAAACAATAGGAGCAAAGAAATGAAATTTATAAAAAAGAATGAATTATATGAGTTAAAGAATTTTTTGATACTTTGGAGCACACAAAGTATATCTCAGCTTGGCAGCAGCATAACAGGATTTGCGCTGACATTATGGCTGTACGAAAAGACAGGTTCTTCTCTGAGCACAGCAGCACTTACGATATGCTCCTATGCGCCATATGTATTAATGAGTATATTTGCAGGAGCATTGACTGACCGTTTTGATAAGAAGAGGACAATGCTTGGCTGTGATGTATTTGCCGCAATTTGCACGATTATTGTATTTGTATTGTATCGGACAAATACTCTGATGGTATGGCATTTATATATCTTGAATGTGGTTTCGGGATTAATGAATACCGTTCAACAGCCTGCCAGCGAAGTGGCTATGACACTTATTATGCCGAAAAAGTATTATCAGAAAACAAGTGGACTTCGTTCTCTGTCAAGTAGCTTGATTTCTGTATTGAATCCTTTGATTGCTACAGCATTGTACTCATTTATAGGGCTGAATGGTGTGATAGCAGTTGATATCAGCAGTTTTATTATTGCGTTTACAACATTACTATTTTTTGTTAAGATACCAGAAAGTGGAAATGACAAGAGAGAAAGTATACTTGTTCTTGCTAAAGAAGGGCTGATGTTTTTGAGGGAGAATCCGCTTATTTTAATGTTGATTTTATTTATGTCTGGTGTTAATTTAGTAGCGTCTGCCTTTGATGCCGTATTGCCCGGTTATGTGCTTCCTAATCCGAAAGGTGGATCAACTGTTTTAGGAATTGTTACATCTTGTTCTGGTGTTGCTATGATTGTTGGCAGTCTGGTAATTTCTGTTTTGCCGAAGCCGAAAAACAGGGTAAAGATTATTTATTTGACAATGCTGTTTTCACTAGGAACGGAAAACTTTTTGTTAGCGTTTTCCAGAGAACCACTGTTATGGTGTGTTGGGCAGATTATTGGATGGGTTCTTGTGCCCGTTATGAGTGCAAATTTGGATGTGATTCTTAGAGCTACCATTCCTGTGGAACTACAAGGGCGTGTCTATGCCTGCCGCAATACGCTTCAATTTTTTACCATTCCGATAGGACTGTTTATAGGAGGTTTTATGGTTGATAACGTATGTGAACCATTTATGAGAATATATGGTGATTTATCAATACTGAAAATGCTCTTTGGAACAGGGAAAGGTTCAGGCGCAGCACTTATGATGTTGATACTTGGAGTTAGTGGAAGTTTAATCTGTATTGTCACAGGAAAAAAATTAAACAAGTATCAATATAATAAAGAGTAGCTTATTTACAAAGGGGCGAGGAAACTCGTCTCTTTGTTTTGGCTATGGGGAATAAGCAGTACGTAAGATATAGATAAAAATGAAACTATTGACAATAATATAAGACTATAGTAGTCTTGTAGATAACTATACTATTATACTGACATAGGAGGAAGATAGATTTTTTCTATTAATCCTTCTAGTTTTAGGAGAGGATGATACAATGAGTATTAAGCTTTTTGATTCTGAATTAAAGGTAATGTCTGTCATTTGGCGTGAGGGAGACGTCACGGCAAAGTATATAGCAGATATTCTTAATGCAGAGATTGGATGGAATAAAAATACCACTTACACTTTAATAAAAAGATGTATAAAAAAGGGAGCGATCGAGCGTATGGAGCCGAATTTTATATGCCATGCATTGATTCCTAAAGAGGAGGTTCAGGAGGCGGAGACAAATGAGTTGATCGACAAGATATATGATGGATCTGCAGATAAATTATTTGCCGCATTGCTGGACAGAAGGAAAATTTCTTCAGAGCAGATTGAGCGATTAAAGAAATTAGTAAAAGATGCAAGTCCTCTCTCATTTGGCGATGACAATAATTCATAACTCTTTTTATACAGATACTTGACTTTTTAAAGACTGGTTGCTAAAGTATGTATTGTGAAATTAAAATTTCACCATCTTGATAAGTTGCCTGTTTGGTCAGGCAGATAGGAGTTTGTGTGAAGCGTTTGGGAGTGATCGGAGGGCTGGGACCACTTGCGACAGCTTATTTTTTTGAGCTGGTAGTTCGCATGACGGAGGCAGAGACCGATCAAGAACATGTGGAGATGATAATACTGAATGATCCTTCTGTGCCAGACAGGACAAGCTATGTAATAGGAAATTCAAGCGAGAGTCCGCTGCCTGCTATGATTGGGATGGGGCAGCAGCTTGCCGCGCTTGGAGCAGAGAATATAGCAATTCCATGTATTACAGCTCATTATTTTCACAAAGAGCTTATGGAGGCAATTCATGTGCCGATCATACATATTGTGGAAGAAACCGCTGAACATTTGTCTTATTATGGGATAAGAAGAGCGGGAATTATGGCAACAGATGGGACGGTACAATCAGAGCTCTTTCAGAGGGAACTTTTTAATTGGGGGATTGAGGGAGTGCTGCCAGATAAAGAGCATCAGAGTTATGTGATGGATTTGATCTATCAAGATGTGAAGGCGGGCAGGCCAGTAGAGATGGATAAGTTTGACAAGGTAAGCGAATGTCTTAGGGAAAATGGCGCAGAGTGCATAATTCTGGGCTGTACAGAGCTTTCGCTGATCAAGCGGGAGGGGCGTCTTGGCGCCGGTTATCTGGATGCTATGGAGATCTTGGCAAGGAAGTCTGTGCTGGTCAGCGAAGCATGTTTGAAGGGAGAGTACCAATGTCTGATAACAAAATGAGGGAGAGAGCAAGCAAAAGAAAAAGGCAGAAGCGCCGGTTAAGAAGACAGTTTATGATCAGCAGTGTGGCAGCAGTGACAGTTTTTTTAATTGCTTTGGTTTATATGGTGTCAGGAGGAATTGGAAGAGGAGAAGCTGCGTATAAGGAAACAGATATGGCTTTGTTAGAGACATCATCACAGACAGAGTTTTCCACACAGCAACCATCACAAGAAAAACCAACGGAGACAGAAACGGCTTATGTTGATGTAACACTACCTGTGGGGACAGCAAAAGAAAGTGTGACATGGTGGAATCCGCAAGAGGAGCCTAAACCGGAGGAATTTGTGGAATCTATGCTGGATGACACAAAGATTACAGTGAGCTATCAGACTGTGCCAGATATGACACTTTTGGATAAAGAACAGGAGATCTCCATCTGTCTGACAGATGAGGGGGGAAATCAGACAGTACTGAAGTCCAAGCTGATGATAATACATGATGAGGAAGCCCCAAAGATGACAGGTGTCTACAATATGACAGTATTTGCTGGGGATACCATACTTTACCGAAAAAATGTGAAGGTGACGGATGATCACGATGAAAATCCTAAACTTACTATTGATAGCAGCCAAGTGGACAGAAATAAAGTGGGAACCTACCATGTTACCTACCGCGCGGAGGATAAGGCGGGAAATGTTGCGGAGGAGACTATTTTTGTCAAGGTGATGGAGAAAGTCGCCGTGACACAGGAGATGGTGGATCAGCTTGCGGACAAGGTGCTTGCAGAGATATTGTCAGATGGCATGTCAAACAGAGAGAAGGCTTATGCGATATATAATTGGACAAAGAAAAATATCGCGTACACTGGGCACACCGATCCGTCTGATATTGTGGCAGGAGCCTATCAGGGATTGAGATACCGGGCAGGAGACTGTTTTACTTTCTGTGCGGTCGCACATATGTTGTATAATAGGGCAGGTTTTCAGGCGATGAAGGTGACAAGGACAGCCGGGTATCTGCATCATTATTGGAATTATGTGAATTATGGTGAGGGGTGGTATCATTGTGATTCTAATTTGTACCGCTCAGATGGCTACGAGGCATTTATGAAGACTACGGAGGAACTGATCACATATACAACAAATGTGATGAATCGTCCTGATTATTATGTATATGACGAGAGCCAGTACCCACCATGTGCGGGAAGCACAGGGACAGAGGGAGAACCTGAGTCAGGGGCAGAAGGAATACCAGAAGATGGACAGCAAGCAGAAGGAGCACAGCAGCCGGGAATAGTTGAAGCGCCGGGAGAAGGACAGCAGCCGGGAACAGAAGGAGTACCAGAAGGCGGACAACAACAGGGAGTAGAGGGAATGTCAGAGTCAGGGCAGCCTGATGGAGGAACACCAGAAGGAGAGCAGCCGGAGGTAAGTGTTCCAGAACAGCAGTCCAGTGCAGAATCGCCGGTGGGAGTTTGAGAAGGTGGACCGGACACAGAAGAGGAATAAGCGGAGAAATGGGCAGTAGCCAAATATGGAAAGTGCGCTGGCACGGTAGCTGAGAATGGAGGAGGTGCCAGTAGAGCGTGTAAGGTATGTCAGATGGTGGGCAGCAAGGGAAAGTGTGGAAGAGTATGCAGAAAAATTTATTGGAATATCTGGAAAAAACAGTGCAGCGTGTGCCGGATAAGCCCGCCTATGTAAATGAGAGGGAGAGCTTGACTTTTCGTGAGGTCAGTGATCGATCGAGGGCGATTGGAAGTTTTCTTGGCAGACAGGGGCATAGTAGAGAGCCGGTTGTTATTTTTATGAGAAAAAGTCCTTATACAGTAACAGCATTTTTTGGAACACTATATGCTGGGTGCTTTTATGTGCCGATTGATGAGGAGATGCCGGCACACCGCATTGAGCTGATATTTGAAAATCTAAATCCAAGGGCGATGATATGTGATGCACAGACGATTCGATCAGCAGAAGATATGCCTTATAAGGGAAATATCTATCTGTATGAGGAGATATGTAGGGAGCCGGAGGATAGGAAGCTACTTGGTGATATTAGAAGAAATGCCTTAGATATTGATCCAGTTTATATTGTATTTACTTCAGGTTCCACTGGTGTGCCAAAGGGAGTTGCCGCCTGCCACCGCTCAGTGATAGATTATATTGAACAACTTTCTAAGGTACTTCATTTTTCGGAAGAGACAGTTTTTGGAAATCAGTCGCCTTTTTACTTTGATGCGTGCTTGAAGGAGCTATATCCAACGGCAAAATTTGGAGCAACCACTTATATTATCCCAAAGGAATTATTTAGCTTTCCTGTTAAGCTGGTGGATTTTTTAAATCAATATAAGATAAATACTGTCTGTTGGGTAGTTTCAGCGCTGACGATGATTT
This sequence comes from uncultured Lachnospiraceae bacterium, assembly GCA_910588535.1. Lineage (GTDB taxonomy): Bacteria > Bacillota > Clostridia > Lachnospirales > Lachnospiraceae > RGIG8607. Next base: position 52,154 of record CAJUOO010000012.1, read on the forward strand.
CTGGTTTTGGAGTTTTTGAGACCAAGAAACCAGAATATCTCCACACCATCGCTTTTGGCAGTGAGGTTTTTCCTGTGCGACAATTTAATCTGTGGAAGGATGCACTGCCGGATGCCTCCTTTGTCAATCTCTATGGACCTACGGAGGCGACAGGGATGAGCTGTTATTACAGGGCAGATCGAAAATTCGAGTCGGATGAGGTGATCCCAGTGGGGCGGCCATTTGACAATACGCAGATTCTACTTTTAAAGGAGGATCAGACATTGGCTGCTGAGGGAGAGGAAGGAGAGATCTGCATCCGGGGAACGGCGGTGACACTTGGGTATTATAATGACTTTAAGCGAACGGGTGAGGCATTTGTCCAGAATCCGCTGAATACTTCCTACCCAGATATTATTTACCGCACGGGAGATATAGGAAAGTATAACCAAGAGGGAGAGCTTATGTTTGTGTCCCGCAGAGATTACCAGATTAAGCATATGGGACACAGAATTGAGCTGGGAGAGATAGAGGCGTGCGCGGCGAGAATGGAAGGGATAAGGAACGTCTGTTGTATTTATCAAAAGGAACAGGAGAAAATTATCCTTTTTTACACAGGAGAGCTGGAGCGAGGGGATGTGATCGCGCGCTTGAAGGAGGCACTGCCCCGCTATATGGTGCCAAATAGGGTGAGAAGGCTGGAGATGATGCCCCTTACGCCAAATGGAAAACTTGACAGAGTATCATTGGAGCGGGATTATATACAGCAAATAAAGACGAAAAAAGGAGAGTAAGTACATGGAAGAATTATTAGAGATTTTACAGGAAATGCATCCTGACGTGGATTTTGAGCTTTGTGATACATTGATTGATGACAAGATATTGGATTCCTTTGATATTGTGGAGTTGGTGTCAGAGATCAGCAATACCTTTGATGTCAGGATTCCGGCGGAGGCGATTGTGCCTGAGAACTTTAATTCAGCAGAGACAATTTATGCTTTAATTGAAAGCCTTGAGAATGAGGATTAAGAATTATGCTGTTTACGTCATATTGCTTTATCGGTTTTCTGATTGTTCTGTTTCTTCTATATTATAAGATACCGGGAAAATACCAGTGGGGGCTACTTCTTATAGCGAGTTATCTGTTCTATGCTGTTGCCGGGGCACAATTTCTAATCTATATAGGAGTGACCACTTTCTCTACATGGTATGCTGGGCTTCGGATAGAGAAGGTAAAACAACAATATACAGGATACAGAAAGCTTCATAAGGCTGAGATGACAAAGGAAGAGAAAAAGTCTCATAAGCAGGAGGAAAAGAAGAAGCAGAGAATCTGGCTTCTTCTTTGTCTTTTCTTTAACTTTGGTATTCTCGCCGTTGTAAAATATACAAATTTTGCAATTTCAAATATAAATTATTTTTTAAATCTGGCAGGCAGGGGGCCGCTTAATTTTTTAAGTTTGGCGCTTCCGATGGGTATATCTTTCTATACCTTTCAGAGTATGGGTTATCTGATTGATGTGTATAGGGGAACGTGTGAACCAGAGAGAAATCTGGGGAAATTTGCTTTATTTGTCTCTTTTTTCCCCCAACTGATTCAGGGACCGATCAGCCGTTTTGCTGATTTGTCAAAAACTTTGTGGATCCCTCATGCATTTGACAAAAAACAAGTGATTTTTGGGATTGAGCGCATTTTGTGGGGATTTTTTAAAAAGCTTGTGATTGCCGATCGGATTGTGGCGGGTGTCAACACGATCATCCGTGATCCAGATCAGTATCAAGGTGTGTATGTGCTGGTTGGCATGTTGTTTTATGCCTGTGAGCTGTACGCAGATTTTACCGGAGGAATTGACATTACGATAGGTGTCGCACAGGTACTCGGCATTAAGATCAAGGAGAATTTTGAGCTACCTTACTTTTCCAAATCCATCAAGGAGTATTGGCGCAGATGGCATATTACGATGGGGACATGGTTTACAGATTATATTTTTTATCCAATTTCTGTCTCCATGCCAATGCTGAGACTGTCTAAATGTTCGAGAGCAAAATTTGGAGAGGCGGTGGGAAAGCGTGTTCCTGTGTACTGTGCAACAATTCTTGTGTGGTTTACCACGGGAATCTGGCATGGGGCAAGCTGGAATTTTATAGTGTGGGGGCTTATGAATTGTCTCGTTATTATGGTATCACAGGAGATGGAGCCTTTTTACCGATGGTTTCACTCTAAGTTTTCTGTAAAGGACAGATGGCTGTTTCGTGCTTTTCAGGTGGGAAGAACCATACTTTTAATGAGTGCACTGCGCATGTTTGACTGTTATCGTGATGTGCCGTTGACCTTCCGCATGTTTGGAAATATGTTGACGGGCAGAAATTACTCTGTGCTATTTCAGGGGGGCTTGATGAATATCGGGCTGACAGCAGCCGATTATATGGTTCTGTCGATCGGTGTTGTGACAATGCTTGTGGTTAGCCTTGTACAGCGCAGAGGGAGCGTGAGGGAAGCACTGTATGCCAAATCTCCGGCGGTGCAGCTTGGCGTGGTATATCTTTTGCTGTTTTCTGTGTTGATCTTTGGAGCATATGGTATAGGATACGACGCAAGTCAATTTATCTACAATCAGTTTTAGGTGAGAGACGATGATAAGAAGTATAAGAAAGAAAAGAACTGTTATTCTGGCAGGCTGTGCCATTCTTGTATTTGTGGGAAGCTTTTGGTTTTTCACAAAACTGCTTATGCCAAAATATATGGATGAGGTGATCGATGGGGCGTTGATCGCAGAGTATTATCAAGAAGAGACAGAGCATGATGTGATTTTTATCGGTGATTGTGAAGTGTATGAGAATATTTCTCCTATTACACTCTGGGAGGAGTATGGTATGACAAGCTATATTCGAGGGAGTGCGCAGCAGCTTATCTGGCAGTCCTATTATCTGCTGGAGGAGATGCTTGCCATAGAAAAGCCAAAGGTGGTGGTATTTAATGTGCTGTCCATGCAATATAATGAGCCTCAGAAGGAGGCGTATAATCGAATGACCTTGGATGGAATGAAATGGTCCTTGTCAAAATGGGATTCTATACAAGCGTCTATGCTTCCTGAAGAGTCTATGGTGGAATATCTATTTCCTCTGTTGCGTTTTCATTCAAGGTTTAGTGAGCTAAATATGGAGGATATTCAATATTTATTTCACAAGGACAAAATCTCGCACAATGGCTATTATATGCGAACTGGGGTAAAGCCAGTGACAACAGAGCCAACGAAAAGAAGATTGCCAGATTATCGTTTTGGAGAGAAGGCATATGAATACCTTGACCGTATAACTACGCTTTGTGAGGAGAATGGCGTTACGCTAATTTTGATGAAAGCGCCCTCGATCTATCCTGTGTGGCATGAGGAGTGGGATCAGCAGATAGTGGATTACGCAGAAGAACATCATTTATTGTACCTTAATTTCTTGGAGCTTTTCGAAGAGACAGGAATTGACCTGACGACAGACACTTACGACGCGGGACTGCATCTGAATGTCTTTGGCGCTGAGAAGCTGGCAAGTTATTTGGGAAAGATCCTTTCAGAGATTCCGGGGGTGGCAGATCACCGCGAGGAGGAAAAGCTTAGACAGATCTGGGAGGAAAAAATAGAATTTTATTACCAGAAGAAGGAAGAACAGATGGCGATTGGAAAATAGAAGTCTGTCTGTTCTTTTGTTCGTCCCATAATATGGTTGTATATCCCAGAAGTATTGCATTTATTAAATTATAAGCACAATAAAAAATCTGAGAAGAGAATAAAATGTCAGTGTAGTTTGAAGAGTAAGCGAATTGTTTGTAAAAAATATGTAACAACTCTGAAACAACTCGAACATATGTTATAGGTAAATATACACAAAAAATAGAGGAAAATACCTCTGAAAATTTATATAGTTTGATGCTTTCCTGTAAAAAATTGGAAATAACATTCTGGCAAAGGATCAAAAATGAGGAAAAGCTATTGACCTTACTATGCAGATACTCTATAATGTCGGGTGTATTTCAAATTTATGTAGAAAGGGTGTTCCTGTATAAAAAGGAGCTCCAATCTGCAAGTCTAAAAAAAGGAAAGAGGAGTATGTATGCTTAGAATACACTCATTTCTTCAGGGCATTTACGGCTATATGAAGGCTATATCTAAGCGCCTGTACCGAATCTGCGCTATTATAACAACCGGCGCGGCGGTGATTGCTGTAATTGCTTTTTCCTCTCATGAATTTGGCGGAAGTGGGAAGAGTCACATGCCGGCAGAGCAGACAACAGAGCTGGCCTATGAGGAAAAAGAAGAAGTAGAAGCGGATACGGAAGCAAAAGTACAGACAGAAACTACACAGCCTGCGGAAAGCACTCAGAGTATAGAGGTGGAAGAGGAGAGCTGTGAGGCACAGATTGAGGAAGTGGAACCTGAGCTTTTGACAATGGCCGGGGAAAATACAAGGACAGGCTATTCTGTGACGGATTATGAATATGATATACTGCTTCATATTGTGGCGGCAGAAGCAGGCGGCTGTGATATGGAGGGGCAGATATTAGTGGCGAATGTTATCTTGAATCGCGTGGGAAATGAGAGGTTTCCAGATAGTATAGAAGCTGTCGTTTTTCAGAAGAATCAGTTTAGCCCTGTTTTGGCTGGGACATTGTGGAGTGCACAGGTGACAGATTCTGTGAGAGAGGCGGTGAACCGCGCGCTTGCAGGAGAAGATCACTCACAGGGGGCATTGTTCTTTTCAGCAAGAGCAAGGCTTGGAGACGAGAGCATGGCGTGGTTTGACACAAATTTAAGATGGCTCTTTGAACACGATGGACATGAATTTTATACTTTTAAATAATTAAGAAGGAAGTCTGAGAGAGGGCTTCCTTTTTTGTGGGACGAATTTTGATGTATCTATCAAATTCTTATATCTCCAAAGCAAGTTGAAATGTTATGTTTTTGAGCTCATGCTTCTCTTCTTGCTGGAGTAATATATAACCGATAGAGCGAAAGATTCTCTGATGGTTGTACTATCTTCTATATACTCAAAGATTGCTTTGGGGGTTTCGTTGAATCCTGATAGATAGGTTGATTCCAACAGAAAACAATAGTGCCAAGTATTTAAGTTGGCGTATTTGCATAGAGAAAACGGAGTTGTCGTATTAAGAAAAACATAGACAGGATATTATAAATTTTTGTATATTTTGTACATTATCTGCTGTTAAAAAATTTGTTGTATCATTTTCGGGAAAGATCCGCCCGGCGAATTGTCTGTAGTCCTCCGTCACCCCGCTCTCGCTTAGTGAAAAACGCAGCGGACGCTAAGCTCGA
>CAJUOO010000013.1 GCA_910588535.1 uncultured Lachnospiraceae bacterium
GCTTAGCGTCCGCTGCGTTTTTCACTAAGCGGGAGCGGGGTGACGGAGAACCACAACCAATTCGCCGGGCGGATCATTTCAGAAAATGATACAACAGATAGATAAGAGTGTATATATTTTTCATCAGAAATTTATGTTTTATATGAAAATACAGAAAAAACTGCCGATATAATAGCTAAAGGAGGGATTTTAATGAGTACGATAGCACAAGTGGAAGGCAGTATTGTGGCAAGTGATTATGAGGCTGCGCAGGCAAAGAAGAAATCTAAGGTCTCAGGAAAGACGATCGGTCAGCCAGAACTGAGTGAAAAAGGCCAAAAATATTATGAGGAACTTAAGAAAAAGTATTCCAACATGGATTTTGTTCTGGTGAGCAAGGATATGAAGGAGCAAGCAAAGGCTCAGGCGGGCAATTATGCCAATCCCAATCGAATGGTAGTTCTGATTGATGAAGAAAAGATCGAGCGGATGGCAGAAGATGAGAACTATCGCAAACAGTATGAAAGCATTATTAAAAATGCTGCGACAAAGCTTCCAGAGCTTCAGAGTAGTCTGGGGAAAGCTGCATCAAATGTAAAGACCTTTGGCATGAAGGTGAATGATAATGGCACGGCATCTTATTTTGCTGTGGTCGATAAGTCACTTGCTTCGCAGAGGGATAGGATCGAGAAAAATGCGGCAAAGAAAAAAGAAGCACAGAAGACGGCTGATAAAAAGGCTGCGAAAAAAGCTGCTGAAGAAAAGCTAGATAAGAAACGACTTGAGGGAAAGGAACAGGATGAGGATACTGTGATGGTGGAAGCCACCACCATAGATGAATTGATAGAAAAAATCAATCAAGCCCTCTATGGCGATGGAAATAGAGTGAGAACCGAGGAGGAGAGAGCGCTGGGACAGCATATTGACTTCTGGGGTTAATTTTTGCTGTGCTGCATAGCTGAGAATACATAATGGTCGGATATATTTTGTATTCTGTGCAGTGAAAGCAGGTTTTCAAGATATAATGTTTACAATTAGAATCGCCGATCCAAGTATAGTAAGAATAAAGCCAGTTGCCCGGTTTAATGTGACGGCGCTGGCTTTGTTGGCAAATTTGGCAGCGATTCTCGCCCACAGAAGCGTAGAAGCTAGACAAAAACTAAGACACCAAATATCGGGCATGCCGCCTATGGCAAAATGGCTGATAGAACCAGTGAGCGCTGTAAATGCCATAATAAAGACACTGGTTCCCACAGCCGTTTTTAATTCATAGCCAAGCACGCTGGTCAGAAGGAGGAGCATCATCATTCCGCCTCCAGCTCCGATAAAACCACAGATAAAGCCGATTATCGTTCCGCTTATGATGGATTGTACTATCCTTTTTTTTGCACTGATAGTTGCCATTGTTTCTTTTGTGGTCATCACGGGCTTTATAATAAATTTAATGCCGAGTAACAACGTCATAAACATAGAAAAATTACCCATAGTAGTATTAGGTACAAGGCTTGCAATAAAGCTTCCGATTAGCGTGAAGATAAGGACTGCCGCCATCATAATACTACCATTTTTTATGTCAAGATTTTTATTTTTTCCATAGGTGTAGGCGCTGACGGCACTGGCCAGCACATCGCTCGCAAGGGCGATCCCAACTGCCTCATAGGCGGGCAATCCAAGAAAGGTGATAAGCATCGGACTTATTACTGCGGCAGCACTCATGCCGGCAAAGCCTGTGCCAAGTCCAGCACCAATGCCGGCAATAAAACAGATAAAGAATTTATAGGGCATCTTTTTTGGTCTCCTTAAAATATAAATTAATATTATGTTGTATGCGGAAGTGACATTCTTTCAGCAGCTTACGTTCTTCTGGCTGAAATCCGTCCAGCATAATAGACAAGAAATTTTCCTGTGCCTGTCTGCCTGCGGAGATTAAATCAGCAGCTTTGCTGCAGATAGATAGATGAAGGACTCGTTTGTCCTCTGGTTTGTAGTATTTTTTTATATATCCTTCTGCCTCTAGTGTTTTGAGTGACGTGGATACATGTGATTTAGCAAGATAACGGATCTCTATAATTTCTGCCGCTGTGTCATATTTGGGATTATTGGCAAGGAAAAGCAGAATATCTAGTTCCATTCTTGTAATATGATAGGTATGACAGACTGGCTCCATACAATCCGCATACAATGCCTTGATAGGAGCTGGCAGTTCCCAAAGATTTAAAGGTATCAATTATACTCCTTTTCATTGTAAAAAAATCCGGGTAAAATGTTCTATTTAGAACGAATTGTAGCATGACTTTTACATACTGTCAAGTAATTTCAAAAAATAACAAGTTATCGGTTAAAAAATACATTACTTTGAGTTGTTTTATATTCTGTTGGTTTGATCTATGTATTGCTATGATTTTTTCATGTGGAGGTGGAAAAAAGTGGAAGCAAACAGAAGAGATGCAAACCTACAGATCGGAAAAAGACTGAAGGAGGCGAGAAATAATCTTGGGAGAACACAGGCAGAGCTTGCGGTATCACTTGGTGTATCGGAGGAGCATTACCGGAAATATGAATCAGGAGCAACCGGGCTGTCGGCGGATAAGCTGCTGACGCTTCACCGTACCTATGGAATCGATCCAACCTATCTGATAACAAGCAGGAGTATGAAGGGCGATTTTGATGTGGAATACTATATAGCGAACTGCGACAAAGAACAAAAAGATGTCTTTATGGACAGAGTGTTTGCATATATGCTGCGCATTATGAAAAAATAAAAAGGATAACGCCTTGTATTTTACCCTATATTGGGTTATAATGATGGTGTGAATACATAAGGAATAATTCTTAAGTTCATTTATGTGAATGTTGAAGAAACAGGTTTTTCTTATGACAGAAAGCGAAAAAAAACGGTTAGCAGCTTCATAAAGATTTCACCATTATTCTGATATACAAGAAGCACTGCGCGAGCTAAAATAAGATCTCAATTCGATGGATACCGCTGTATGAAGCCGATTCTCATACGGCGGTTTTTCATCGAGAAAAATCTTTTAGAAAATAGTTTATCAAAAGAGAATTTGCTATAATTTTGTGTGTTATAAAATTTATTAAAAATGATTGAAGGATAAAAGATGAAAAAAATAAAAGAATGGAAAGAATTATCTGATATACCCATTATCGATAAGGAGAAAGAAGCCTCTATCAGAAAAAAGCTGATAGATAGTTTGGAGGAAGGAGATTACAGTTTAGGGTTATCTACAGGTTTTCAGTATATATGCGATATTCTTTGTGAGGATTCTATCGATGGCTTCGAATCACCGGTCAATATTATAAGAAATTATCTAAAAGAGTTGTTGATTGGCGGAATTAATATTGTTTTTTTGGAATTAGCGATGGTTTTTCCGTGTACGGGAAGCAGTATTCTGTGTATAGATTACAATTCCTTAAACTCTGATATTCCGTTTATTATAACCACGGCAGATATGATGGGCCTACAGTCAGAAACATACAGCCTGCTAAGATCCTGTGCCTGCTCGCAGGAGGCAAAATCCTGCGTGGAAGCTGTGCTTGACGGAAAAATAAGACAAGGTATTTGTTTTCTGCGCAAAAGTATATTCTCTGGCAGTCAGCTAAGACATATCTGCGAGCAAGGGATCTATCTGGATTTTCTCGCTGTATTTGACGCCTTGACAAGCAGATTATTGTTGGATAGTAATATCACAGAGCTTCCTGAGCCAGATGTTGAGCTTTTGAAAACATATATATCTGACAAGAAAGAGTTTTATGAACTGTGCAGAGATCTGTTGCTTCAAAGAGGAAAGATAGTAAAGGTAAACGGGCAGATCAATACAAAAATGTATGCCCTGCTGGATTATGTTCAACATGTACAAAACAACTTATCTTAGATAGTATGTTGTCTTGTTATTCTAAAAAGTATTTTTTTCCAATCAAAGATATTGCATTTCCCAGTTTTTTAGGTTATTCTATATCTTAAGGCATTTTATTGAATAGGGCTGGTGCAGCCCAAATTGACGCCTGTGGAGATAGTAGGTTACGAGATCGATGAAGCAGGAAGCCCGCTGGAGTTTGACAATGGGTAGTTTACTTGATTGGAAAGGAAGATTACGCTGTGGCACAATTAACACCAATGATGCAGCAATATATAGAAACAAAGGAAAAATACAAGGATTGTATTCTCTTTTATCGTCTAGGTGATTTTTATGAGATGTTTTATGAGGATGCTCTCACCGCCTCCAAGGAACTTGAGATAACTTTGACAGGGAAGAGCTGTGGACAGGAGGAGAAAGCGCCGATGTGCGGCGTCCCCTATCATGCAGTGGAGAGCTATCTTAACAAACTGGTGAGAAAGGGGTATCGTGTCGCCATCTGCGAGCAGGTGGAGGACGCCAAGCAAACCAAGGGAATTGTAAAAAGAGAAGTGATCCGCATTGTCACACCCGGCACGAACTTAAACGCTTCTGCGCTTGAGGAAAGCCGGAATAATTATCTGATGTCGATTGTCTATCTTGATGATATTTATGGAATTTCCATCGCTGATATTTCTACAGGAGACTATTATGTCACGCAGGTATCCTCCCTGCGTGCTTTGCTTGATGAGATCACAAAATATTCCCCCGCCGAGATTATATGCAATCATGCCTTTTATGTCAGTGGTGCGGATATTGAGGATATGAGAGAGCGTCTGTCCATTGTTGTGACAGCGCTGGATTCGTGGTATTTTGATGATATATCCTGCCAGAATGTGCTGAAAGAGCATTTTAAGATCTCTCAGCTTGAAGGTCTGGGAATTACGGACTATGAGTGTGGTGTTATCGCGGCAGGATCTCTTTTACAATATCTGTATGAGACACAGAAAAATACCTTGGAGCACATGACAAAGCTTATTCCCTACTCTACAGGCAGATTTATGGTACTTGACACCTCGACGCGAAGAAATCTGGAGCTTGTGGAGACACTTCGGGAAAAGCAGAAGAGAGGCTCACTTCTTTGGGTGTTGGATAGAACCAAGACGGCCATGGGGGCGAGAACCTTGAGAAGCTATATTGAGCAGCCGTTGATCGCGAAAGAGGAGATCGTTAGGCGACAGGATGCTGTACAGGAGCTTTTAAAGGACATGATCACAAGGGAGGAGCTCCGGGAATATCTGCAGCCAATATATGACATGGAGCGTCTGATTGGACGGATCAGTTATAAAACGGCGAATCCAAGAGATCTGACCGCCTTTCAGTCCTCTATCTCCATGCTTCCCCATATTAAGCTGCTTTTGCAGAATATGAATTCTTCCCTGCTGCGGGAGATTGATACAGATATGGATGCACTTACAGATCTCTCGGATCTTATCGAGCGATCCATTATTGATGAACCGCCTATTTCTACCAGAGATGGGGGAATGATACGGGAGGGCTTTCACGCTGAGATAGACAAGCTGCGCCAAGCGAAAACAGAGGGAAAGGACTGGCTTGCGAAGCTGGAGACGGAAGAGCGCGAGCGCACTGGTATCAAAGGATTAAAAATTAAATATAACCGAATTTTTGGCTATTATCTTGAAGTGACAAATTCCTATAAAAATATGGTGCCGGAGGATTATGTTAGAAAACAGACCATGTCCAACGCAGAGCGCTTTAGCACGCCAAGACTGAAGGAGCTTGAGGAGATGATATTAGGCGCGGAAGATCGCCTGATCTCTTTGGAATATGAAGTTTTCTGTGAGATAAGGGAGAAGATAGCGGCCGAGGTGGTTCGCATCCAACTCACGGCAAAGGCTGTGGCAAAGCTAGATGTCTTTGCTTCCCTCGCCTGTGTGGCAGAACAAAATCAATATATAAGGCCAAAGCTTAATGAAAAAGGTCTGATAGATATTAAGGGAGGCAGACATCCAGTGGTAGAACGCATGATTCCCAATGATATGTTTGTGGCAAATGATGTGTATCTGGACAATCATAACAATCGAATCTCTATTATCACAGGCCCCAATATGGCTGGAAAATCAACCTATATGCGGCAGGCGGCACTGATTGTCCTGATGGCGCAGATTGGCAGCTTCGTGCCGGCAGATTCAGCTAATATTGGAATCTGCGACAGGATTTTTACCCGCGTGGGTGCGTCGGATGATCTGGCATCTGGGCAGAGTACTTTTATGGTAGAGATGACGGAGGTGGCTAACATTCTTCGCAATGCCACAGTAAATAGCCTTTTGATTCTTGACGAGATAGGAAGGGGCACCAGCACCTTTGACGGTCTAAGCATTGCGTGGGCGGTTGTGGAGCATATTAGCAATCCTAAGCTTTTGGGAGCAAAGACATTATTTGCGACGCATTATCATGAGCTTACCGAGCTAGAAGGAACCTTGGGCGGCGTAAATAACTACTGCATCGCCGTGAAGGAGCAGGGAGACAATATTGTATTTCTCAGAAAAATCGTGAAGGGCGGAGCAGACAAAAGCTATGGTATACAGGTTGCAAAGCTTGCCGGCGTGCCAGATAGCGTGATAGCGCGTGCGAAGGAGCTTGTGGAAGAATTGAGTGATGCGGACATCACGGCGAGAGCAAAGGAGATCGCCGCGTGTGGGGTTCCCGCCAGACAGACCAAGACGTCCAAAAAACCAGCCAAGCTTGATGAGGTAGATATGGCACAGATGTCCTTGTTTGATACAGTGAAGGATGATGCTATTTTGACAGAACTAAAGGAGCTTGACATTAGTAATGTGACGCCGCTTGAGGCACTTAACATTTTATATGGTCTTCAAAATAAGATAAAAAATCGCTGGCAGAACAAATAGATAAAAGAAAGGATGATCAAGATATGCCGTCGATTCAGGTTCTGGATCAGAATACTATCAATCAGATAGCAGCCGGGGAGGTGATTGAGCGCCCGGCCTCCGTTGTGAAGGAGCTTTTGGAAAATGCCATTGACGCAAAAGCGACTGCGGTGACAGTGGAGATTAAGGATGGCGGAATATCCTTGATCCGCATCACGGATAATGGCTGTGGAATTAAGCCAGAGGAGATCCCTCTGGCCTTCTTGCGTCACTCCACAAGTAAGATACGTTCTGTGGAAGATCTACTTACCGTATCTTCCTTGGGATTTCGAGGAGAAGCTTTGTCAAGCATCGCTGCAGTATCTCAGGTGGAGTTGATTACCAAGCTCCCGGAGGCCTTGCATGGTTCTCGCTATGTGATAGAGGGAGGAGAGGAAAAACTTAGCGAAGAAATTGGATGCCCGGAGGGCACGACATTTCTTGTAAAAAATCTATTCTTCAATACGCCGGCGCGAAGAAAATTTTTAAAAACCTCCCAGACAGAGGCGGGTTATATTGCCGAGATGGTGGAGAGAATTGCCCTTTCTCACCCGGAAATCTCGATCCGTTTTATACAGAATAATCAAAATAAGCTGCACACCAGTGGAAACAGCAATCAGAAGGATGTGATCTATCAGGTATATGGAAGAGAGATCACAGCAAACCTTCTTCCTATCAAGAGGGAAGTTCATTTTGGAAGCGTGGAAGGATATATTGGCAAACCTGTGGTCGCGAGAGGCAACCGTTCCTTCGAGCATTGTTTTGTCAATGGCAGGTATATAAAGAGCCAGATGATTCAACGGGCGATCGAGGATGCTTACCAACCCTATATGATGCAGCACAAATATCCATTTGTTGTATTAAACTTGACTATCCGTGCAAATCTTCTTGATATTAACGTCCACCCGGCTAAGTTAGAATTGCGTTTTAGCAATAGTCAGGAGGTATTCGAGTTTATCAAAACATCCATCACGCAGGTACTAGAGCATAAGGAATTGATCCCGGAGGTTTCCCTACATGACAGTCAGAAAAAGCCATTCCAGCCGGTTTTACAAAATACTGAGGCTGTACAAAATCGCAAAACGATACAGGAAACTGCCGTTTCGCAAGATACAAAATACCCTGAAAATCATACCATACCGCGAGATATGGAAAAAGTTACAGAGCCAAAAATCCGCCGTGCACCGGAGCCATTCGAGGTAAAGCGTGCGGAGACAGTCAAAGAACATATATCCTTTGAAGAAAAAGAGGAGGGTTTGGCTGTCCAGATGGAATTTTCTTCTATGATGGAAGTGCGCTCTAAGCATCGAATAATCGGACAATTGTTTCAGACCTATTGGCTGGTGGAATATGAGGATAGACTGTTTCTTATCGATCAGCATGCAGCACATGAAAAGGTGCTCTATGAGCAGATCATAAAAGGGCTTAAAAATAAGGAATATGGCTCTCAGCTGTTGCATCCACCGATCATTGTCACTCTAGATCTCAAGCAGGAGGCCCTCTATACTCAGAACAAAGAAAGCTTTACCTCTCTAGGTTTTGAGATAGAGCCATTTGGAGGGAGAGAATATGCTATCAGCGCTGTGCCCAATAATCTATTTGGACTGATCAGCAAGGAGGTTTTTATCGAGATGTTGGATCAGCTTTCTGAGGAATGTAGGGGAGGCGCACAGACGATGGTGACAGAAAAGATCGCTTCCATGTCCTGCAAGGCGGCGGTCAAGGGCAGACATCGCCTTAGCACCGAGGAGGCAGAGAGCCTGATAGAACAACTGCTTTGCCTTGAGAATCCTTATTTTTGTCCACACGGGCGCCCAACCATCATAGCTATGACCAAAACAGAGCTGGAACGAAAATTTAAGCGTATTTTATAATGGAAGGACAGAGTATGCAAAAGCCTTTGATTATCTTGACGGGACCTACAGCAGTCGGAAAAACAGAGACCTCGATCGAGCTTGCCAAAGCAGTAAACGGGGAGATTATAAGTGCAGATTCTATACAGATCTATCGACATATGGATATTGGCTCGGCAAAGATCACAAAAGAGGAGATGCGGGGAGTGCCGCACCATCTTATTGATGAGTTGAATCCAGATGAGGAATTTAATGTAGTTGTCTTTCAAAAGCTTGCACACAGAGCGATGGAACAGATTTATCAAAACGGTCGGATTCCTGTTCTCACGGGTGGGACAGGCTTTTACATTCAATCTGTTTTGTATGGCATTGATTTTGATAAAACACAGTCAGATGCTTCTTATCGGGAAGAGCTGACACAGTTTGCAGAGGTATATGGCGCGCAGGCGCTTCATAATAGACTGCGGGAGGTGGATGAAGAGGCTGCACAGGCGATTCATCCCAATAATATCAGAAGAACCATACGAGCGCTTGAATATTACCACCAGACTGGGGAAAAAATATCCAATCATAATGAGGAGCAGAGAAAAAAAACTTCACCCTATCGATTTGCCTATTTTATCTTAGAGCGCGACAGAAGTATTCTCTATCAGAGAATTGATCTGCGCGTAGAGCAAATGCTTGAAAAAGGGTTGCTGCAAGAAGTAGAGAAACTTCTCTCTATGGGGTATAACAGAACATTAGTTTCCATGCAGGGACTTGGGTATAAAGAGGCCGCTGCCTATCTGAGCGGGGAGATCACCTATGAGCAGATGGAAGAAACGATAAAGCAATCAACCAGACATTTTGCCAAGAGGCAGCTTACATGGTTTCGAAGGGAGCCAGAGACAGAATGGATTCGAATGGAGGATTATCCCGATACCAGACATCTGACAAAGGCCCTTATAAAACGTCTGGAAGAAAAACAAATATTGATAAAGGAATAAAGGTAAAAGATGATGACACAGGAGTATCAGCACAATACAGACTTATATCAAGCATATAAGGCGGTGGGAATTTCTAGACAGGTATATGAATATGGAGAAGGCATCTGTGTTTCGCTCGAAGAACGTTTTGCCGAAATTGATAAAATTGCAGAGTACAATCAATTAAAGGTTCTTCATGCACTTCAGAAAAATAAAGTAAGTGATATTCATTTTGCCGCAAGCTCCGGTTATGGCTACAACGATCAGGGAAGAGATACCCTAGAGCAGGTTTATGCCGATATTTTTCACACACAGGCGGCGCTGGTGCGCCCGCAGATTACCTGCGGGACACATGCGCTGACAATCGCACTGTCTGCCAATCTGCTGCCGGGAGATGAACTGTTATCCATCTCAGGGAAACCATATGACACGTTGGAGGAGGTGATCGGTATCCGACCCTCCATCTGTTCTCTCAAGGAATATGGCGTCAGCTATGCACAGGTGGATCTGCTGCCCGGTGGGGAATTTGACTTCGAGGGCATCAAAAACGCGATTCACACTAAAACAAAAGTAATTGCCATCCAGCGTTCTAAGGGGTATCAGACCCGCCCCACCCTATCTGTGGAGAAGATCGGGCGCGCCATCGCTTATGTAAAGTCCATCAATCCCAATCTTATCTGTATGGTTGACAACTGTTATGGAGAATTTGTAGAATGTATAGAACCATCTGATGTCGGCGCTGATATGGTGGTGGGCTCTTTAATTAAAAATCCCGGCGGTGGTCTTGCCCCGGTGGGCGGCTATATCGCGGGAAGTACTCTCTGCATCGAGAGAGCTGCCTACCGTTTGAGTGCTCCCGGTCTTGGAAAGGAGGTGGGGGCAACCCTCGGCATTATGCAATCTTTTTATCAGGGGCTTTTTCTCGCTCCTACGGTTGCGGCGGGGGCGTTAAAAGGAGCTATATTTGCGGCGAATATCTATGAGAGACTTGGCTTTTCCGTAATTCCCAACGGAACAGAAAGCCGGCATGATATTATACAGGCAGTAGAATTTGGCAAGCCAGAATATGTGATCGCTTTCTGCAAGGGGATACAAGCTGCAGCACCTGTGGACAGCTTTGTGGAACCAGAGCCATGGGATATGCCGGGATATGATTCTAAGGTTATTATGGCAGCAGGAGCTTTTGTTCAGGGTTCCTCCATAGAATTGAGCGCTGATGGCCCGATAAAGCCCCCCTATGCGGTGTACTTTCAAGGAGGGCTTACATGGTATCACGCCAAGATAGGAATCTTGAGATCTTTGCAGCAGATAATAGACGAGGGATTGCTTAACCGTGCGATTTTTTGATTAATATGTTGGAAAAAGTTGTTATTTTGAGGTATACAAGCGTTTTGTACTGTGATAAAATAAAAAAGAAACGCAGCTTCTGTTATGTATCTGGAGAGACAGACAGGAGAAACCATGAGAAATAAAACGATGAAACAGCTTCCAGAATCCGAGCGACCTTATGAGAAATGTCTTCGATATGGCCCACAGCTTTTAAGCGACGCGGAGCTTCTTGCCGTGATTATCCGATCTGGCTCGAAGGAGGAGAGTGCCGTGTCCTTGGCACAGAATATTCTTGCCAGATTTCGGTATCCAGAAGGAATCCTTGGACTTCTAAGGGCTTCTATACCAGAACTGTGTGAAATCAAGGGGATCGGCGCAGTGAAGGCAGTTCAGCTATTGTGCATTGGCGAATTGTCCAAGCGCATTGCAAGGGCGGGCTTTGGAAGTCAACCCATGTTCACAAGCCCTGAGGATATTGCAGCCTATTATATGGAGCAAATGCGCCATGAGGCGAGAGAAAAAGCGGTGATTATGATGCTTAACAGCAAAAATCGCCTGCTGCATGAGATGGTGATCTCCACGGGCACTGTCAACCACTCTTTGGTTTCCCCGCGGGAGATCTTTCTTGAAGCACTTCGCTATCAGGCGGTAGGGGTGTGTCTGATTCATAATCATCCCAGCGGAGATCCCTCCCCAAGCAAGGAGGATGTTCTGATTACCAGACGTCTCAAGGAAGCGGGAGAAATAATTGGAATTTATTTGTTAGACCACATTATAATTGGGGATAATAATTATAATAGTATGAAAAAACGGGGAATTTTATAACCCGAAAGGAGTTTTTTAAAATGGCACAGAATGTGTTTGGCATTGATATTGGTACCAGCAGTATCAGAATATACAATAAAAATCAAGAAACAGTTTTAAACGAAAAAAATGTGATCGCAATACAGAATAAAAGTACAATTCTAGCCATTGGAGATGAAGCGTACGATATGTTTGAGAAAGCACCCGATTCTATATGTGTGAGCTATCCAGTAAAATTCGGTGTAATTGCAGATATCAAAAATATGCAGGCATTGTTTGAGGGAATGGTGAAGAGATCCTGCACGCCAAAGGGTACTTATAAAAATTCAGATTTTTGTTTTGCCGTGCCCACGGACATCACGGAGGTGGAAAAAAGAGCCTTCTATGAGCTGGCGGAAGCCTCCAAGGTTCGCGCGAGAAAAATCACTGTTGTGGAGAAGCCTGTTGCGGATGGTGTGGGTGTTGGAATTGGAGTGAATAGCCCCAAGGGGAACATGATTGTCAATTTTGGTGCAGATACCACAGAGATCTCTGTGCTGTCTCTGGGAGGTATCGTAATCAGCCGACTGGTGCAGCTTGGTGGAAATCGTCTGGATGAAAATATATGCAGTCTTGTGCGCAAACAGTATAATCTTATTATTGGCATGAAGACAGCAGAGCAGCTAAAGAAATATCTCGGCAATGCGACAGAGTATACTGATGAGGTGATGAAGGTGTACGGCAGAGATCTGGTGACAGGACTTCCAGTTATACGTGAAATTTCCTCAGAGACCGTATATCAGGCAACACATGATGTGCTGACCAATATTATCGCAGATATTAAGATGATATTAGAGCACACGCCGCCGGAGCTGGCAGCAGATATTATAGATACTGGCATCTTTCTTACCGGCGGCTGTGCGATGCTCAAAAATTTTGACAAGCTGGTTCATCAGGAGACGGATCTGTCCATCAATATACCTGATAAGCCGGATGAATGTGTGGTGCGCGGTATCGCAAAGATTGTGACAGAGCCCGATTACGCAGAGCTAGCCTATATTCCAAGGGAAAAGGTGATCAATTCATAGATGGGAACAGGACAATGAAAAGAAAAAATAAATTTTCCATGCCGGTAAAATATGTACTACTGATACTTTCCATGCTGTGTATTGGTCTGTGTGGCTTAAGCTTTACCGAGCTGTCCGCTGCCCCATTTCTCAAAGATCTCACAAGCCATATCCTGATACCATCCCAGCAGGGGTTAAATCATATCGGACAATGGTTTTCAGACAAGGCGGATAATCTGAAGAAGCTGCGCGAGGTTATGGCAGAAAATGAAGAGCTGCGTGAGCAGAATAATGCGCTGATGCAGGAAAACAGCCGGATTGCTCTTGAGCGAACGGAGCTTGAGCAGCTTAGACAGATCTACCATCTGGATGAAACTTATGAATATCCAAAGATTATGGCGAAGGTGATCGGCAAAGACCCCGGCAACTGGTTCCAGATTTTTCAGATTGACAAGGGAAGCGCGGACGGCATAGAGGTTGATATGAATGTTCTCAGCGGCACGGGACTTGTGGGGATCGTCACATCTGTATCTGAGCACAGTGCCATTGTCCGTTCTATTATAGATGACAGCAGCAATGTCAGCGCAGAATTTTCCATTACCTCCGATATTTGCAATGTGAAGGGCGATCTTTCTCTGATCAATGAGGGAAAGATTCGAGTGGAGGATATTCTTAAGGATGCCGAGGTCGAGAATGGCTACACGGTTGTCACCTCCCATATCAGCACCAAATACCTTCCCGGAATATTAATCGGCTATGTCAGCGATATTTCCATTGATGCCAACAATCTGACAAAATCTGGATATATTACGCCGGTGGTAGATTTTGAACATTTGACGTATGTGCTGGTTATCACGGAGCTTAAGAAGCATTAGCTTTTATACAATACACGGATAGGGGAATGATATGCTGCGGAAATTATGTATCGGCTTGTGCCTGATTGTGGGCTTTTTGTTTCAGGTAACATTGTTTCAGGGGCTTTCGCTGGCTTCCACTAAGCCAAATCTAATTCTGATATTAGTGTTTACCTTTGGTTTTATGAGGGGGAAAAAAACAGGGATATGGACAGGGTTCTTTGGAGGTCTGCTTTTAGATATCTATTATGGGGACAGCATTGGCTTCTATGCGATGATTTATATGTATATCGGCTATTTAAACGGTGTGTTTTATAAGTTATTCTACGACGAGGATATTACATTGCCTCTGCTGTTAATCTTTATGAGCAATTTGTTATATGGCTTTAGCATCTATGTCATCCGCTTTTTGTTGAGAGGCAGATTGGATATTGTCTATTATTTTCAGCATGTGGTGGTTGCGGAGACGATATATACCATGGTCGTGGCAATTATTATCTACAGACCTCTGCTCTGGATGAACCGAGTTTTGGAAAAAATAGAAAAAAGGAGTGCAGGAAAATTTGGTTAAACAGGCAATCAAAACACTTTTTCATATTGTCAGCTCACGCCTGTTTCTGTTAGGTGCAGTATTTTTTCTTATGTCGGCTGCCTTGGTGGTGCGAATTTTTCATCTGCAGATTGTAATGGGTGAGACATATCTGAATGATTATCTGTATCAGACAGAGCGCACCATCGATATTGCCAGCACCAGAGGTAATATCTTTGACTGTAATGGCAAGCCACTTGCCTATAATGAGTTGGTACATTCTGTGATGATTGCAGATGACGGAAAACAGAATAACAGGGAATTAAACCAGACCATCTACCGTGCCATTGAGCTGATAGAGAAGAATGGAGATATGATTGTGGGGGATTTTCCCATTGCCATGGATGAGAATGGAGATTTTGAATATACATTTTCCTCTGATGTAAGCCGTCTGCGCTTTCTTGCTGACGTATATGGGTTATCGAATATATCTGATCTGGACACTGACAAGGAAACGCGATCCACCAAGACTGCGGAGGAGGTTTTCTTATATTTGTGCGGGGAGAAGCGCTATAACATTCGAAGTGATCTTTCTGAGTTGCTCGCGATAAAGGAGGATACGGAAGATCCAAAGGAACAGCCAGTCTATCGCACGGAAGATGCTCTCAAGATTCTTGGCATACGCTATGCTCTGTCAGGCACATCTTACCGGCGCTATATTAGTGTCACGATGGCATCTGATGTAAATGCAGCTACTGTGGCGGCAATTCGAGAATGTCAGTCAGAGATACCCGGTGTCACGATCGAGGAGGAGACAAAAAGAAAATATAACGATTCTCTCTATCTTGCACATATCTTAGGCTATACCGGAAAAGCTTCACAGGAGGATCTAGAGAAACTTGTGAAGGAAAATCCGTCCTACACCAGCGAAGATATGGTTGGAAAGGATGGCCTTGAGGCATATCTGGAGGTTGGACTTCAGGGAACCAAGGGTAGTATACGCGCCTATGTGGACAGTCAGGGAACGATACTTGATATTACGGAACAGACGGAGCCAATAGCTGGCAAGGATTATTATCTTACCATTGACAGTGAGCTGCAAAAGAAGATGTATGATATGTTTGAGAGCTATCTGGCAGGAATTTTGCTCAAGAAGATTGTGAACAGAGATGTTACAATCAAGAAGGAAATGTCCGCATCACAGCGCTATATCTCCGTTAAAGATGCCTATTATGCCCTGTTAAATAATGGGATAATAGATATATCTCATTTCTCTCAGGAGGATGCCACCGATATTGAGAAGGAAGTGTACCAGCTCTACTGTAATCGCGAGGATGCGATTATCGAAAGAATAGAGGAAGAGCTTCTTGTAAAAGAAGAACCGCTGATCTACAGCAAGCTGCCGGAAGAGTATCAGGTCTATATGTCCTATATCTATTCCATGCTCGCAAAGGCGGGGGTGCTGATGACAGGGGAGATAGATACCACAGATCCCACTTATCGTGCATGGCGCGAGGACGATTCCATCAGCTTAAAGGAATTTTTGCTCTATGCTATTGCAAATGGGTGGATTGATACCTCAAAGCTTGATGCAGGAAGCAAGTATTCAGATATGCAGGAAATCTATACCAGTCTGGTCAACTATATAGAAAAGAGGCTTCGTGCTGATACTGGGTTTGGCAAAAAAGTATATCGCTATATGGTGGAAAATTATACTATCAGCCCGTCTCAGATCTGCCTGCTTTTATTTGAGCAGAAGATTATCGACTACAATGAGGAGGATTATAATAAGCTGTTGAAGGGAAATTCTTACACAGCCTATACTTTCCTTATGGAAAAGATTCGTAATCTTGAGATCACGCCAGCACAGCTTGCGCTGGATCCATGTTCTGGCTCCGTCTGTATCGCAGATGTCAATACAGGACAGGTCAAGGCACTTGTTATCTATCCAAGTTATGATAATAATAAGTTCTCTGGCTATATGGATGCAGAGTACTGGAATAAACTTGCCAATGACGAGTCAAATGCAAAGCCACTGTATAACCGCGCAACTATGACAGAGACAGCTCCCGGTTCTACCTTTAAGATGATCTCTGCCATAGCCGGGCTTGAGGAGGGGATTATTACTACCTCCGAGCGGATTTATGACGCGGTTATCTTTGATACTGTACCGCCGGCGGTTCGCTGCTGGTCGTCCGTTTCTCATGGAAGGGAGACGGTGGAGGATGCCATTAAAAATTCCTGTAACTACTTTTTTTATGAGGTGGGTTATCGTTTAAGCCTAAGCCCCACTGGCACATATACGCCAGATTTGGGAAACGAGAGATTGCGCAAATATGCCGCTATGTTTGGGCTTGACAGTACAAGTGGGATTGAACTTTCTGAGGCAGCGCCACACATATCCACAGAGTACCCGATTCAATCTGCCATCGGGCAGGGCAACAACGATTTTACAAATGTACAGCTTGCGCGCTATGTCGCCACAATCGCAAATGGCGGCACAAATCGAAAGCTCACATTGTTGGACAAGCGGACCGACTCGGAAGGAAATGTGGAGGAGCTGTATACTTCGGAAATTACGAATATCGTGGAGATACAGGATTCAACGTGGAAGGCTGTGCATGAAGGAATGAGAAGAGTGGTCAGTGAAGGGTCCGTAAGGAGTATTTTTAAGGATCTTCCATTTTCTGTAGCAGGAAAGACCGGAACGGCTCAGGAAAATCCTATGCGTCCAAACCATGCCGTATTTGTCAGCTATGCGCCCTATGAAAACCCGGAAATAGCTGTTAGTGTGCTGATACCAAACGGTTTTACTTCCAGCTATGCAGCAGAGATAGCAAGAAATTCCTATCTGCTTTACTATCATCTGGAAGATGCTGATACAGAACATGCCGTGACACCGGGAGATACCATTGTAGTAGATTAGATGTAATGTGGTATGCAGGAGATTAAAAATGAAAAATTCTGTTATTATCAAAGGAAATAAATATGGAATTACCGTTATTCTCGACAAGGATCTTCCGTTTGAGGAGCTTAAGGAGGCTGTGGCAGCCAAATTCAGGGAATCAACCAAGTTTTTTGGAGATGCCCAGATGGCTGCTTCCTTTGAGGGGAGAAAGCTTTCTGAGAAGGAAGAGCGAGAGATATTGGATGTGATTGCAGAAAATTCTGATTTCAGGATTATCTGTGTACTCGATACGGATCAGGAAAAGGAGGAGATGTTTAAAAAGAGCCTTAATGCACGACTGCGTGAATTGTCCGCTCAAAGTGGACAATTCTATAAGGGGACCCTGCGCTCCGGGCAGGTGCTGGAGGCTGAGAGCAGTATTGTGGTGCTTGGGGATGTCAATCCCGGTGCCAAGGTAATATCAAAGGGGAATGTCATAGTTCTCGGCGCATTGAAGGGAACTGTGTATGCTGGGGCAGCAGGAGCCGAGACCTCTTTTGTGGCAGCACTTGAGATGAACCCAATGCAGATTCGCATCGGAGATATCGTTGCAAGAAGCGGCGATGAACAGACAAAAGCAAAATCGAAAAAAGTCGAAAAAGAGGCGAAAATCGCGTATGTTGACGAGGGGTATATCTATATGGAACCGTTGAATCGCGAGGCGATCAAATATCTGGGATAATTCACAGATAACGGTTGCAAAACGGTAAAAACCACGATATACTACCTTACAGAAAGGTCAAAAAGCTCAAGAATGATATATGGGAGGATTAATAAGGATGAGTGAAGTAATCGTAGTTACTTCTGGCAAAGGCGGCGTCGGTAAAACCACCACCACAGCAAATGTAGGTACTGGATTAGCAAAATTGGACAAGAAGGTTGTATTGATTGACACAGACATCGGGCTTCGCAACTTGGATGTGGTGATGGGGCTTGAGAATCGGATTGTATATAATTTGGTGGATGTCGTAGAGGGAAACTGCAGAATCAAGCAGGCGCTTATTAAGGATAAGCGTTACCCCAACCTATACCTGCTTCCTTCCGCCCAGACGCGGGACAAGACCGCTGTGACGCCGGAGCAGATGAGAAAACTCACGGACGAGCTCCGTGAGGAATATGAGTACATACTTCTGGATTCTCCTGCCGGGATTGAGCAGGGCTTCAAGAATGCAGTTGCAGGCGCAGACCGTGCCCTTGTTGTGACAACTCCAGAAGTATCGGCAATCCGCGACGCGGATCGCATTATCGGGCTTTTGGAAGCAAATGAGATGAAGCGCACCGATCTGATTGTAAACCGTGTCCGCATGGATATGGTGAAGCGCGGCGACATGATGTCCATCGACGATGTAGTGGATATTCTAGCTATCAACCTTATCGGCGCAGTGCCGGACGATGAAAATATCGTTATCTCCACCAATCAGGGAGAGCCGCTCGTCGGCACGGACACACTTGCTGGACAGGCGTACATGAATATCTGTAAGAGAATGTTGGGCGATGATGTTCCGATGTTAGATCTGAGTGGCAAGAGCAGTCTGTGGTCCAAGCTTATGGGCATCTTAAAAAAAGACTAGCGGAGGATAACAGATGAGCGTATTCGATTTGTTCAGAAAAAAAACATCCAGTGATGTTGCAAAAGACCGTTTGAAGCTGTTGTTGGTATCTGACCGCGCGAACTGTACACCGGAATTGATGGAAATGATCAAGAACGATATTATCATGGTAATTTCTAAATATATGGAGATCGATGCGGATGGTCTTGATATTCAGATCACCCAGACAGAATCGGAGGGAAATAATGGTACGGTTCCCGCTCTGTATGCCAATATTCCAATCCGCGATCTCAAACATAAGGAGTAGAAAGGTTTTGTTTCAATTTCGAGAATATCGTTTTAAGTATTTTAACCTAAGGCTTGTGCTTTTTATTTCCTGTCTGACATTGTTGGGCGTAAAGGTGATAGGAAGTGCTATTAACGACGGATCTGACAAAAAGCAGCTTATCTGCTTCTGTGCAGGGCTTGTGGTGATGTTGTTCTTGTCCATTGTCGACTATCATTTTATCTTAAAGTTTCATTGGGTTATCTATATTGTCAATATGGGACTTTTGATATATGTGAAGTTTAAGGGGGACTCTGGAAATGGTGCGCAGCGCTGGATACGCTTCGGGGGAAGTTTTGGCATCCAGCCATCTGAGCTTGCAAAAATTTGCATTATTCTATTTTTTGCATGGATGCTTCAAAAATATCAAGAAAAGTTAAATTCACCGCGGGTTTTGTTTTGTGTGCTTTTTTTATTTTTTATGCCGTTTTATTTGATCTACAAGCAGCCGGATCTCTCATCCAGCATTGTATTTCTGGTGATTTTTTGTAGTATTATCTTTCTCGCCGGATTAAGTTACTGGTATATTGGGGCCGCGATGGCGGTCGGGGTTCCTTCGCTGTCATTTTTGATTTACAAGATCTTACAGCCGGGTCAAACACTTATATCGAATTATCAGAAAAGCCGGCTTTTAGGCTTCCTCTACCAGAACAGCAGTGCAGAGGAGCTTGCTAAGCACGGATTGGATATCAACCAGATCAACGCAATTAATTACCAGCAGAAAAATTCCATGCTTGCCATTGGCTCAGGACAGCTTCTTGGCAAGGGATTGCATAACAACACGATAACCTCTGTGAAAAATGGAAATTTTCTCGCGGAGCAGCAGACAGATTTTATCTATGCGATAGTGGGGGAGGAGCTTGGATTTGCCGGTGCTTTGGCAGTGATTGTCCTGCTGTTTCTCATCTCGATCGAATGTCTGTGGGTTGCGAGAAATGCTAAGGATCTTAGCGGGAAGCTGATAGCTGGCGGCATGGCTGCGATTATCGCTTTCCAGAGCTTTGTCAACTTGGGGGTAGCTACATGGATTCTACCCAACACGGGCCTTCCGCTTCCGTTTGTCAGCTATGGAATGAGCTCACTGATGAGTCTGATGATAGGTATGGGTGTTGTCTTGAATGTATCGATACAACGAGAGCTGACATTTAAGGAGGTTTTGTATACAGAGTATTAATGAACAGGAGGAAAAAACATGAACATTGGACTTATGGCACACGACTCGAAGAAAAAATTAATGCAGAATTTTTGCATTGCATACCGTTCTATTTTAAGTAAAAATACTCTCTATGCAACAGGCACCACGGGACGTTTGATTGAGGAGGTTGCCAACTTAAGTATTCATAAATATCTTGCTGGGCATCTGGGCGGAGAGCAGCAGATGGGAGCACAGATAGAGAGCAACGATCTGGATCTAATGATTTTTTTGAGGGATCCACAAAGCCCGAAATCACATGAGCCGGATGTGAAAAATGTATTTCGTCTCTGTGATATTCACAACATTCCGCTGGCGACGAATCTAGCCACAGCGGAGCTGTTAATCAAGGCGTTGGATCGCGGAGATTTGGAATGGCGTGAGATTTATCGATAGTTTCATATCTTTGGAAAGGGTTTGATTTATGAAAAAGACGCGCATATATGCTGTGCTTCTTGCCGCTGCCACAAGTGTTTTTCTAGGCGGCTGCGGCAAAACGGCTGAATCCTTTATGAAGCCCTATGACATCACCTCACAGCAAAGTGAATTTTCCTTTGTGGGCACTTCTCAGCAAAGTCGGGCTTCTGCATTTGCGGCAGATTTGTGTGTTGCAAATGAAAATGTGATACCCGCGGAGGTGGCAGTAACGGCGGAGACAGCATCTGTCTACTGTGTAGACGACAAGACAGTGCTTTATGCAAAGAATGTTCACCAGCGCATGAATCCAGCCAGCCTGACTAAGATTATGACCGCACTGCTCACTCTGGAGAGCGGCAGACTGGATGAAGAGGTGACAGTGACAGAGGAGGCCATGATAACGGAGAGCGGCGCTACACTGTGTCATCTAAAGCCGGGGGACAAGCTGACGCTTCGACAGCTTCTCAATCTGTCCATGGTGCGTTCGGGGAATGACGCCGCAGCGGCGATCGCAGTATTTCTTGGAGGAAGCTTAAGCAATTTTAACGATATGATGAACCAGCGCGCCAAGGAGCTGGGGGCAACTGGAACTCACTTTGCCAATCCACATGGGCTTACCGATGAAGATCACTATACAACTGCCTATGATATCTATCTTATGTTGAAAGAAGCTCTTAAATATGAGGAATTCCTCACTATTGTCGGTCAGGGAAGCTATGAGGTGGCCTACAAGGATGCCGAGGGAAAGGATAAGACAAACAGCTTTGAATCCACCAACCGCTATGTGAGTGGAAGGGTGGAAGCACCGGAGGGCATCACGGTGATAGGAGGAAAGACTGGCACTACCAATGCGGCAGGCTCCTGCTTAGCGCTTATCACAAAGGGAAACAGCGGAAAGTATTATATATCGGTTATTCTAAAAGCAGATAGTACAGATATGGTATTTCAGGAAATGAATACCTTGCTCTCTTTAGAAAACTGATTGTTGTTTTTTTCTCTAATATATATTATAATGAAAATATACCAAATTGAATGATAACACAAGGAGGAGATTTCAATGATACAGATTATTGCAGGAAAAAAGGGTAAGGGTAAGACAAAGCATCTGATTGACAAGGCGAACACGGACGTGAAACAGGCAAAGGGGAATATTGTTTATCTTGACAAGAGTGACAAGCATATGTATGAACTCAGCAACAAGATTCGCCTGATCAATGTTCCACAGTATAATGTGGACACTACCGATGGCTTCCTTGGATTTATCAGTGGCATTATTTCACAGGATCACGATCTGGATACCATGTTCCTTGACAGCTTTATCAAGCTTGCTAATCTGGAAGGTCAGGATATTTCAGATACGATTGATAAGCTGGATGCGATTGGAAGCAAGTTTAATGTAACATTTGTCCTGAGTATATCCATGGATGAAGAATTCCTCCCGGATAATGCAAAGTCGAAAATACTGATTTCCTTATAAGATGTATAGAAGCTGTACATACAAAAGAACCCTTCGAAGAGGAAGGGTTCTTTTTGCTCAGATGTTCTACTTAGCTCTCCTGTCTAGCTCCAGTTCCCATTCTGCCGTAGAGAGTGAGCAGGTACAATCCTGCAATTCCCACTGCCGCATAGATCACTCTGGATAACCAAGTCAGATCTCCGAAGAGAAAATTAACCAGATTAAAATCAAAGAATCCAATTAATCCCCAATTGATTGCTCCGATAATGATAATTGTCAAAGCAGTATAGTCGAACCATTTTACTCCCATCCTGTAAGCCTCCTTTTGATTTGTATTCGTAACTTATATTCAGGTTGTTGTTCTGGTTTCACATACCTTAGAATTTGCATTTTCTTAATTGTTATTCGCATTTTTACAAAAAATACTTTCCAATCCGGGAAAAAAACATTATAATAGTAGCAATGGGCAGAAAAAGGAGGTATATTTGTGGCAGCTTCCAGAAAAAGAAAAGTTGTCAGCATCAGAAAATACCGGAGATCCGTGAATATTGGTGTTATTCTTTTTGTTATGATTTCTGTTTATGTTCTGATCTATACGATCACATATCTTTCCAAAGAAAGAATTTCCATATATGAGGTCACAGTGCAAGGCTCTATCACAAAGGAGGAGCAATATACAGGAATAATACTTAGAGATGAGACTGTCTACACAGCAAATGCTGCCGGATATATCAATTTTTATCTGCGGGAAGGCTCGCGCGCGGCGATCGGTGATCTGATCTACACTCTGGATGAAAGCGGACATATCTCAGATCTATTATTTGCCGAGAACAGTCAAGGTCTTAAGGACTCTGATTTAAGTGAGCTGAAAAAGGACATTTCTTCTTACAGCTCGAATTTTGACGCGATGAATTTTGACGTTATCTATGATTTTAAGGTCGATCTGGATTATTCTGTGCTTGAGATAGCAGGACAGAATAATATCGCAAATCTAGATCAGATTTTGTCTGGACAGCAGGTTGGTTTTTTTCAAAAAAATACTGCGGATGCCACTGGCACAGTAGCATATTACACAGATGGAATGGAAGGGCTTACAAGAGAGACCATCACGCCGGAAGTTTTTCAGATGGAAAATTATAAAAGAACCTCCGTGAAATCTTCGGATCTATTAGAGAGCGGCAATGCGGCGTACAAACTGATAAAGAGCAATCATTGGACGCTGATCTTTCCCATTGACGAAGATTTTCTTCTGCGTTATGGAAGCAGGACAAGCCTTCCCATTCATTTTCTAAAAGATAATTTTGAGATGACGGCCCCGCTAGAAATCTTTAGCAACGCGCTTGGCGCCTATGCACAGTTGTCGTTTGACCGTCATATGCTCCGCTATCTTTCAGACCGCTACCTCACCTTTGAGATAGTAGAAAATATTGAGACGGGACTAAAAATTCCCATCTCTGCAGTGACTGAGAAAAATTTCTATACGATCCCGGTGGAATATCTGGCTAAGGCAGATACTGGAAATGTCTTTTATCTGGAAACCTATGATCAGAATGGCACTGCGGTGACGAAAAATGTGGAGGCAAGAATCTATCAAGAAACAGAAAATTTTTATTACGTTGATCAGAGCAGCTTTGAGGTTGGAGATACTTTAATTAAGCCGGATTCTAATGATCACTATAAGATTGGACTCACCTCGCCGCTAAAGGGCGTGTTCAGCGTAAATCAAGGTTATACCATATTCCGTCAGATTGAGATTCTCTCAGAGAGCGAGGAATATTATATCATAAAGACAGATACACCTTATGGACTTTCCCTGTATGACCATATAATCCTTAACAGCCGGACAGTGGAAGAGAATCAGGTGATTTATCAATAGGCTACGCGCAGCTAAAATCGCAGAAATGAGGATGATTATGGAAAACATTTTACAAGAAAATCTTTGGAAGGTAAAACAGAGGATTTCAGATGCATGCAGGCGCTCAGGAAGAAAGGAAGAGGAGGTGACATTGATCGCCGTGAGCAAGACTAAACCGGTACAGATGCTGGATGCAGTGTATCAGGCGGGTGTGCGGGAATTTGGGGAGAATAAGGTTCAGGAGCTGTGTGAAAAATACGATATGCTTCCCTCAGATATTCACTGGCATATGATTGGGCATTTACAGAGGAATAAGGTTCGGCAGGTTGTTGGCAAGGCATGCTTGATTCATTCTGTGGATTCCATCCGTCTGGCCGAGCAGATTGAGGCGGAGGCGAAAAAAATAAACTGTACGGTGCCGATTCTTGTCGAGGTCAATGCCGCGGAGGAAGAAAGCAAATTTGGGATCACTCTTTCTGAGACAGAAGCATTTATCAGAAAAATAGCACTTTTTCCTCATATTTCGGTAAAAGGATTGATGACAATCGCTCCATTTGTTGAAAATCCCGAAGATAATCGAATATATTTCCACAATTTAAAGCAATTATGTGTTGACATCAATCACAAAAACATTGATAATGTATATATGGATATTTTGTCCATGGGTATGACCAATGACTACGAAATTGCTATAGAGGAAGGCGCTACTCACGTCAGGGTAGGTACCGGAATCTTCGGAGAAAGAATATATCAATAGGAGAGAATAAAGGATGGGCAAGATAATGAATCGATTTCTGGATTTCATGCATCTGAATGATTATGAAGAAGATGATTATGACGATTATGATGACAGCGATTACGAAGAAGAAATGCCAAGACCGGTAAAAAAATCCGTTTCGAAGAAGGAAAGTACATACAAGGAGGAAGAGACTGATCAGGAAGAGCAGGACAGAAAAGCGCGCTTTAAGCCCGTAAAGGGTAAGGTAATACCGATGAAGACGAGCAACAAGGGGATGGAGGTCTGTGTGATCAAACCTTCCACGGTGGAGGATGGACGTGAGATCAGCGACACTTTGTTAAGTGGACGTGCCGTGATATTGAACCTTGAGGGACTTCAGGTAAGTATTGCACAGAGAATTATTGATTTCACTTCAGGTGCATGTTACTCCATCAATGGAAATTTGCAGAAAGTCTCACATTATATTTTTATTATAACGCCGGAATCCGTAGATATTTCAGGAGATTTTCAAGATCTGCTGAGCAATACGGGTAATTTTGACGTGTCCGCCTTCCAAGGCTCGGATATGTAGGAAGGATGGTATATGACCAAGGAAGAACAGATATTGAGAAACCGCTTTCTGGAGCTTGCGAATCTGGCATACCGAAGGGGAATTCCCACATCGACGGACTTTTTAACTTTATATGAGCAAGATTTTTTCTGCCAGCAGTGGGAGCAGCAAAAAAAGGAATTACCGCCGGTTTATTCTATGTTAAGCGGCGGTAATTCTATATCAGAAAGAAAGCTTGCCATCTTTCTGCCAGATCAAAGTTATCAGGACCAGTATCATCCCATCGCTATATTAAAGATGGTTCCCGTGAATGAAAAATTCTTCGAGGATCTCAGCCACAGAGATTATCTTGGTGCACTGATGAATCTGGGCATAGAGAGGTCTGTTCTGGGAGATATTATTCTTGACGGACATACGGCATATCTTTATTGTAAAGAAAATATGAAGGATTATATTTCAGATAATCTTTTTATGGTAAAGCACAGTCATATCCATATCAGCACAGCAGAAAATGTGACAGAGATCACGCCTAAGTTTGAGGAGATACGGGGATCTGTTGCGACACCTCGTCTGGACAGCGTGTTAGCGCTTGCTTTTCATGGTTCCAGAAGCAGCCTGTCAGGTTTAATTGAAGGAAAAAAGGTATTTGTCAACAGCCGCCTTACAGAGTCAAACAGCTATTTGCTCAAGGATGGAGATATTGTGTCTGTGAGAGGCTACGGTAAATTTATCTACAATGAAACTGTGGGGACGACAAAAAAGGGACGTGCCTATATCTCCCTGAATAAATATACATAAGGAGAAGGATATTTATGCTGACACCGATCGATATACAGAAAAAAACCTTTAAGTCCGGGATCGGATATGATAAAAGGGATGTGGAGGCTTTCTTTGCCGAGGTTAGTGAGAATTATGAGAAGATGTATAAGGATAATATGGAGGCACAGGAAAAGATCACAAATCTGATGAATATGCTTCATAATTATAAAGTGATAGAGAAATCGCTACAGAAAGCTTTGGTGCTTGCACAGAAAGCCGCTGATGAGACGAAGGAGACGGCGAGAGCATCTGCGGACGCGATTGAGGCGGACGCCCATGCAAGAGCCAGAGATATCGTTTCCGCGGCAAAGCAGGAACTTGAGGAAGTGCGCGGAAAGACGAAGGCTTTGATGGCACAGTATAAAATCTATAAGATGCAGTATCGCCAGATTATCAAGACGCAGATGGAGCTTTTGGAAAACGACAGTTTTCAGCCGTTCGATCCAGAGGGCAAGCTTGCGGAGGCAGAAAAAAACCTTGCGCGGCAGGCTAAGGAATCTTCCGCGAAAAAAGAACAGCCAAAAAAGGAGCAGAGTTAATCTATGGAATTACAAGTACATTATGAAGAAAAGCCCTGTTACGAGATTGTGATTGAGACAGATCCTAACAGGCTGCCGGAGAAATTGGGAGCTATGGCAATAAAAAACCGAAAGCTCTGTATTGTGACAGATTCCAATGTAGGGCCTCTCTATGCAAGGGAGATACAAGCCCTTCTTGCTCCATATGCGAAGGAAGTAATTGTACACACTTTTTCCGCAGGAGAAGAAAATAAAAATCTTAATACAGTTTCCGATCTGTACCGTGATCTGATAGAGCATAAATTTGAACGTTCAGATATGTTGCTTGCTCTTGGGGGAGGCGTCACAGGGGATCTGACTGGATATGCCGCGGCGACCTATCTGCGCGGCATAGATTTTGTCCAGCTTCCCACTTCCTTGCTGTCTCAGGTAGATTCAAGCATCGGAGGAAAGACCGGCGTGGACTTTGATTGTTATAAAAATATGGTGGGGGCGTTCTATCAGCCTAAGCTGGTCTATATGAACCTTGCCACGCTTAAGACATTGCAAGAGAGAGAATATCTGTCAGGAATGGGAGAAATTATCAAACATGCACTTATAAAAGATAGGGAATATTACCAGTGGCTGCAGGCGAACCTCTCAGCTATAAAGGAGAGAGAAGTATCTGTTCTTGAGGAGATGATATGCAGAAGCTGTGAAATTAAGCGCGCTGTGGTGGAACAGGATCCCAAGGAGAAGGGTGAGAGAGCACTTTTAAATTTTGGGCACACACTTGGACATGCGATAGAAACGCTTAAGGTGGACACTTATAAAAAAGAGCTAGCGCTTGGAAGCAAAGAAGCATCTCTGCTTCTTCACGGGGAATGTGTCGCTCTTGGTATGCTTGCATCCATGCAGATAAGCAAGGAGCGCGGATGGATCGATCCCACGCTTTGTCAGTCTGTCAAAAAAATGTTTTTGGATTTAGAGCTCCCGATCACCACATCGGGAATTACCCCTGAGGCTGTGATTCAGGCGAGCAAGAATGATAAGAAGATGGAAGATGGCAAGGTGAAATTTATCCTGCTTCATGGCTGTGGTGAGGCTTGTATCGACCGCACAGTGACAGAGGCAGAGATGAAGACAGCTCTTGACTCTATATTGGAGGAATCATTTTGAATACCAACGCTTTCGACAACCACTCTGTTGATGTAAAGACTATAAATCAGAAAAAGAATGGTATTGCCATGCTTTTTCTCCTTTTTGCTGTTCTTGTGCTGACTGTTATAGACCAGTGGACAAAGCGGCTTTCCGCTCTTTATTTAAAAGAGCAGCCAGTTGTACTGATAGAAGGTGTATTTGAGCTGACTTATCTTGAAAACCGCGGGGCTGCTTTTGGTTTATTTAAGAATCAGAGGATTATTTTTCTGTTTATCACAATTATCGTGATCGCTATTATTGTCTTCTTATATTGGAAAGTCCCGAAAAATCGCCGTTTTCTTCCCATGAGGATTGTCGGTGTGGGGCTGCTTTCAGGGGCAGTTGGAAATATGATTGACCGCTATTTTCATGGATATGTGATAGATTTTTTTTATTTTCGTTTGATTGATTTCCCGGTTTTTAATGTAGCGGATATCTATGTCACAGTTTCCACGGCAGCGCTTATTTTACTTTGGCTATTCTACTATAAAGAGGAAGAATTCGATGTTATCTTTACAAAGAAAGCGCGAAGTATTTCGGAAGAACCGGAGGATAACCGCTATGAGTGAAAGGTTATTTTTTGTGACGGAGGAGGAAGAGGCGGAGCGAATTGATAAATATATCTCTTCTGTGGCGGAGGAGTTCTCCCGCTCTTATATTCAGAAACTGATTAAGGAACAGGCTGTTCTTGTCAATCATAAACCTGTCAAGGCAAGCTATATGGTATCTCCCGGAGATCAGATCCTTCTTGTAGCTCTGCCTCCCACAGAGCCATCTGCACTGCCTGAACCGATTCCACTTGATATTCTCTATGAGGATACTCAGGTTATCGTGGTAAATAAGCCAAAGGGCATGGTCGTTCATCCGGCAGCAGGGCACGCTACGGGTACATTGGTCAATGCTCTTTTATATCACTGTCAAAATGAGTTGTCTGGAATCAATGGAGTGTTGCGCCCCGGTATTGTCCATCGAATTGATATGGATACGACGGGAGCGCTTGTCGTGTGCAAGACGGACGAAGCACATGCAGCACTCGCAGCACAGCTAAAAGAACATACCATCACGCGCTGCTACCATGCCATCGTACATGGAAGCTTAAAGGAAGAGAGCGGTACAATTGATGCAGCGATAGGGAGGAACCCAAAGGACAGAAAAAAGATGGCGGTTGTCGCAAAAGACTCGCTATCTGGGAAACATGCTGTCACACACTGGAAGGCTTTAGGACAGCTCAGGGGCTATACTTATATAGAATGTCACTTAGAAACAGGAAGAACGCATCAGATTCGCGTGCATATGGCTTCCATTGGGCATCCTCTTTTGGGTGATAGCGTATATGGACCATCCAGATGTCCCGTAGCAAGACTGCAAGGACAGACTCTGCACGCCATGACACTTGGTTTTTTGCATCCGGCAAACAAAACTTATATGGAATTTACAGCACCACTTCCCGAATATTTTAAAAATCTTCTCACAATGTTACAAATGTAGTGTAACAATATTTTGACAATTCAGGAATTTTGTTCTATACTATAAGTAAACATGCTGCGGATGGAATGGCAAGCGCATGAAAGGAGAGATAGGTATGAGCAACTTAGTGATTACGATAGGAAGACAATATGGGAGTGGCGGAAGACAGATAGGTCAGCAGTTGGCGAAGGAGCTTAATATAAAATGCTATGATAAGGAACTGTTAGCTCTTGCGGCGAAAGACAGCGGGCTCTGCCATGAATTGTTCGAGACACATGACGAGAAGCCGACAAACAGTTTTTTATATTCTTTGGTTATGGATACCTATTCTATGGGCTATAATTCGACTGGTTATGTGGATATGCCGCTTAACCACAAGGTATTTCTGGCACAGTTTGATTCCATTAAGAAATTAGCAGAAAAAGAATCTTGTATTATTGTGGGGCGCTGTGCGGACTATGCGCTGGAAGAACATGAGGGCACGATAAGTGTATTTATCCATGCAAGGTTGGAGGATAGAATTAGGAGAATACGAAGAATATATAGCCTGACAGATGATAAGGCAAAGGATCTGATTTTAAAGACAGACAAGAAGAGGGCCAGTTACTATAATTATTATTCCAGCAAGAAGTGGGGCGATGCAAAGAGTTACGATCTGTCACTGGACAGTTCTCTTCTCGGAATAGATGGCTCCGTACAGCTTATAAAGACATTTGTTGAAATTAAAAAGCAGCAAAATAAATTTGAATAAATGAAAAGGAAAAGGAGATAAGAACGATGGAACTAAGAACAGCAGCAAGTCCAAAGGATGTAAAACATTATGACACAGACAGACTCCGTGAGGAGTTTTTGATTCAGAATGTCTTTGTGCCAGATGAGATTAAGCTGGTATACAGCCATATCGACCGCATTATTACAGGCTCTGCTACACCGACAGACAAGGAATTGGTTCTCACGGCAGGAGATGAGCTGCGAGCAGAGTATTTTCTGCAAAGAAGAGAGCTTGGCGTGATTAACATTGGCGGTTCTGGTGTGATCACAGTTGACGGAAAAGAATATCATGTTGATTATAAAGAAGGAATGTACATTGGCATGGGATCTAAGGATATCTCATTTAAAAGTGACAATGCACAACAGCCAGCCAAATTCTATCTAAACAGTGCACCGGCTCATATGGCCTACCCTACTGTATTGATCAAACCAGAAGGACAGGCAGAAGAGGGAGTTGTCATTGTAAAGGACTGCAATAAAGTGGAGCTTGGCTCTCTTGAGGATGCCAATCACAGAACGATCTGCAAATACATTCTTCCCGGACAGGTGGAGAGCTGTCAGCTTGAGATGGGTATGACAAAGCTTGAGCCGGGCAGTGTGTGGAACACCATGCCATGTCACACACATGACAGACGTATGGAGGTTTATCTTTACTTTGATGTTCCTGAGGATGCTGTGGTATTCCACTATATGGGAGAGCCGACAGAGACACGTCATATTGTGATGAGAAATGAGGAGGCGGTTATTTCGCCGAGCTGGTCCATTCATTCTGCTTCTGCGACACATGCATATACATTTATATGGGGTATGGTAGGAGAGAATCAGGACTTTGATGATATGGATTTTGTCGCTATGAAGGATCTGAGATAATAGTTGACATAATAATGTTATGTAAACTACAGCTTATAAGAATAAGGCTGCGGTCTTGTTCTCATAATAAACTATATTACAAAATGGAGGTATTTACCAATGGACTTTACACAGAAGTTTTCCCTTAAGGGAAAAGTAGCATTAGTGACAGGTGCATCCTATGGAATTGGTTTCGCTATCGCTACTGCATATGCAGAGGCTGGCGCGACAATCGTATTCAACGATATTAAGCAGGAGCTGGTTGACAAGGGCGTAGCTTCTTACAAAGAGCAGGGAATTGAGGCACATGGTTATGTCTGTGATGTAACGGATGAAGATCAGGTTAATGCCATGGTTGCAAAGGTAGAAGAGGAGGTTGGCGTAATTGATATTTTGGTAAATAACGCCGGCATAATAAAGAGAATCCCTATGACTGAGATGTCCGCAAAGGATTTCAGACAGGTTATTGACATTGACTTGAATGGTCCATTTATTGTATCCAAGGCAGTGATTCCTTCTATGATTAAGAAGGGCGGCGGAAAGATTATCAATATCTGCTCCATGATGTCTGAGCTTGGACGTGAGACAGTTTCCGCATATGCGGCAGCAAAGGGCGGTCTTAAGATGCTGACCAAGAACATTGCATCTGAGTATGGTGAGTTTAATATTCAGTGTAACGGCATTGGACCCGGCTATATTGCAACTCCTCAGACAGCACCGCTTCGCGAGAAACAGGCTGATGGTTCCAGACATCCATTTGACCAGTTTATCGTTGCAAAGACACCTGCTGCACGTTGGGGAAATCCAGAAGATTTGCAGGGACCTGCTGTATTCCTCGCTTCTGAGGCTTCCGATTTCGTTAATGGCTTAATCCTCTATGTAGATGGTGGTATTCTCGCTTACATTGGAAAGCAGCCATAAGAGAGAATTATTTTATTCTCACATATATAATAACAAATAAGTAGGGAAGGATTACTACTTCCACTTGCTGCGCGTCCCATATATTATCTGAATGGCATATTTTTGTTGCATGGAACGCGCATAATTAGAAAGACGGTAGATATTTTCTACCGTCTTTCTAATTATGCTAATTGCTGTCTTTGTTAATTGCTATTCATTTTTTATAATGAGTAGTTAGTTGTCTATTCCTCAGTTTGCTCTGTCGACTCGCTGGCAGTTGTCTCCTCAGAATCTACCACATTCTCTTCCTTAGGCTCCTCCACAATAAGCTTTGCTCCACAGGAACTGCAAAATGCGGAATTTGCAGGAACCTCAGCGCCGCACTGTGGACACTTGTACATGCCTTTAAGCTGCTTAAGCTGTTCTTTTAAGCTCTGAATCTTTGCCTTGGACTCTGTGATAACAGAGAAGTCCTGAATATAAGCTTCCATCACCTCACCAGCGTTTTCCTCATAAAAACGTTTGCCGATGGAAAGGTATGCTGCATTGATGCGGCTCTCCTCGACAGAAATCTGATTATGAATCTTAGAAACCTCGGCAACATCCTTCGCTTTCTGCATAACGCCCTTGCCTGTGTCTGTAAGTGTCTCTACTAATTTGTTGATAACGTCCATAGTATAATCCTCCTTATATATGTTTGTGAATACGCTTGAGGCAGCTTAAAGGAATTTTGTGAAAATGTCTTGCATCCTAGAATATATCACAGTAAATTTTTTACCACTTTATCAGGGAGACAAGATTGATAATAAACTGCCCATATCCTTTTGCATATCGCATAACTCTTATTCTCTTGTGGTATCACTGTATATCAGTTATACTACAAGTATAAGCGTATGTGGGACATCTGTCAACATTTCCTTTCGCTGTTGAGAATATCATACAAGAAATAGATGAGGAATAACAGTGAAAATAGTACTTGTTTGTTATGACATTTGTCATAAGAGTTAGCTATAAAAGTAGAAGATAGCTTGTTTTTTAGGATATCATATGTTATATTGTAAATGTTATAACGTTTTAATAAAGGGAGGGTTTATGGACAGAGCGACAATTAAAGATGTGGCAAAGGAGGCAGGTGTTTCTATAGGCACAGTTTCCAATGCCTTGAATGGCGGACGCTATATCAGTACCGATACAAGAGAGAAAGTGATCAATGCAGTGAAAAAGTTAAATTATATACCCAATTTGAATGGGCGATATCTGAAAACTGGGGCGTCAAAAACCATTGGTTTTTTTACAAATACAGTGACAGGAGCTTATTTTGGCACTTTGTTAGATGCCATGAGCCGACAATGTGATAAGCTGGGGTATCAGCTAAATATCTTTATCACGAAAGATCCTGCTGTGATTATGACAAATATTATGGGCAGATGTTTTGATGGAGTGATAATCTATGAAGGACCATTTCTCAAGTCTCAGGAAATAGCCATGATACAAAATGTGGGGGTAAAAATGGTCTTTTTGGACCGTGAGCTTGCAGGAAAAGGAATGTCCAGCATTTTATTTAATTCCTATCAGGCGGGATATGAGGCGACAAAATATTTAATTCGTCTGGGACATAAAAAAATAGGATTTATCGAATATGCAGATGATATTTTGGACAGCAAGAACAGAAAAGCGGGCTATCAGGCGGCATTAGAAGAAAATCATTTGCCTGCCGGGGTGATTCTTCAGGGGAATTTTGAAGAAGAATATTGTTTTAACGGCATTATTAATTTGATCCATTTTCATGTGGACCTGCTGCCAGATGCATTTCTTGCAGGGAATGATCTCAGTGCAGTTGGCTGTATCAATGCGCTGAATGTTGAAGGGTATCAAGTTCCAGATGATATCAGTGTCATTGGATTCGATGATATTGATATAGCACAGTACTATAAGCCTTCACTGACCACAGTAAAAAACCCAATAGCAAGGCAGGGAGTCCTTGCGGTAGATACATTGGTTGCATTGATAGAGGAGAAGGAAGAAGGGAGTATCAAACAATTAGAAGGAAGGCTGATAGTGCGTGAATCTTGCGCTGTCAAATATTAAAACGTTATAACAAGGAGAAAATATATGTACAAATATAAAAGAGTACAATTTGGATGGTTTTTATCCTATCTGCTAATTTTAACTTTACCGATTGTAATAGGCACATTGATCTATCGAACGGCGTTACAGAATAATTATATTCAGGCACAAAAGCACAACCAGAGTATGATGAGCCTAGTGATGAATGAGATGGATAATCAGATTGCCAGATTTCAAAATGAGATTAGCAGACTTTCTTTTGATCAGACAGTCCATCTGGTTTGCTTTTGGCGGACGGCAATCTTCCAGACTTAATGGAATATGCATGGATGGATTATCCGGGAGGTCCTGAGAAGGCTATCTCAGACGGAAATATCTTGGCACTGAATGATATATTTGAACAATATTGTCCAAATATTATGAAGTATCTAGAAGAAAATCCAGATATCGATAAGATGATAAAGACAGATGAAGGGCATTATTATGTATTTCCATTTATTCGTGGAGATAGCAAACTGTGTAATACTATAGGACCTATGATTCGTCAGGATTGGCTGGAGGAGTTAAATCTTGAAGTGCCGACAACCATCGACAAGTGGGAGAATGTTTTAATTGCATTTCGTGATCAAAAAGGGGCAAGTGCACCTTTCTGTTGGGAATATACCATGGGAGCACTGACCAATTGGAATCCATTTATGCTGGCATATGGTGTGACACGTGATTTTTACCTTGCAGATGACGGAAGTGTACACTTTGGAGCGACAGAGCAGGGATATAAGGAATATCTTACTCTCTTTCATAAGTGATATGCAGAAGGACTGCTTGATCCAGACTTGGCTACTTTAGCACTTGATCAGGTAAGCGCCAAGATTACAAATGGACATGCAGGAGCTTCTCTTGGCTGGGCAGGAAGCCGTATGGGAACATGGATCAATGCGGCAACTCAGACAGATCCTGATTTTATGCTTGTACCTACACCATATCCTACCTTGAATAAGGGAGATTATCCAGAATTTGGACAGATTGATAACCAGTATCCAAATCAGGCAAGCGTAGCTATTACAAAGAGCTGCAAAAATGTAGAGCTTGCGGCGAGACTGATGGATTATGCATACAGCGAAGAAGGTCACATGTTATTTAATTTCGGTATTGAAGGTGAATCTTATACTATAATAGATGGATATCCAACATACACAGATCAGATACTGAACAATCCAGATGGTTGGTCTGTGGCACAGGCACTGTCCGCCTATATAAGAGGAAATTATAATGGACCATTTGTTCAGGATATTCGCTATCTTGAACAATATTACACCATCGATTCCCAAAAGATTTCTAATCAGATCTGGGGTGAAACAAACGGAGCAAAACACAAGATTCCTCCAATCACACCGACAGCAGAAGAGAGCAGAGAATACTCGACTATTATGAACGAGATTAATACCTATCGTGATGAGATGACATTAAAATTCATCTTTGGCACAGAGAGCCTTGATAATTTTGATAATTACGTGAAAACTATTGAAAATATGGGCCTTGCGCGTGCGTTAGAAATTCAGAATCTCGCAATGGATCGGTATAACAATAGATAAGTAGGATGGTGGAAGGGTGGGAGGCAATCCCGCCCTTTCTGTTCTCTGTGTCAGGAGGAAAATGAGTATGAATATAAAAAGAGAGACGTTTGCTGAGCGAGTAAAAAAAGATTGGAAGAGAAATCGTTCGTTGTATATTCTTGTAATTCCTGTATTGATTTTTTATCTAATTTTTCATTACAAGCCAATGTATGGCGCTATTATAGCATTTAAGGATTATACGCCAGCACTTGGTGTATCGGGAAGCCCTTGGGTTGGCATAAAAAACTTTACCCGATTCTTTACCGGACCATATTTTGAGCGACTTTTGAGAAATACACTGTTAATCAGTATATACAACTTAATTTTTGGTTTTCCTGCCCCGATTATATTGGCATTGCTCCTCAATGAAG
The DNA here is from genome assembly GCA_910588535.1 of uncultured Lachnospiraceae bacterium. Lineage (GTDB taxonomy): Bacteria > Bacillota > Clostridia > Lachnospirales > Lachnospiraceae > RGIG8607. The sequence goes on from CAJUOO010000013.1 coordinate 35,747, forward strand.
TCAGGGCAAAAAAGTTCAAATTACTTGCACAGACTATTACATATTTACCACATTTTATCTCTTTGGTAGTCGTAACTGGTATGATTACAAACTTTTGTATGACATCTGGTTTGTTTAATGATATTATTGAACTTTTTGGAGGAAAACGAAGCCCACTTTTGCAGAATCCATATTTGTATCGCCCCATCTATGTCGCTTCAAGTATATGGCAGGAGATTGGCTGGGGATCGATTATCTATCTGTCCGCCCTTTCTGGTGTGGATAGTCAGCTATATGAAGCCGCCTCTATTGATGGCGCTGGTAAATGGAAACAGTTAATTCACGTCACAATGCCAGCGATAATGCCAACGATTATTATTATGTTGATATTGAAGATGGGTTCCTTGATGAGCCTTGGCTATGAAAAAACCATTTTACTTTATAACCCTTCTACCTATGAGACAGCAGATGTGATTTCATCCTATATCTATCGTGTAGGTATAGGAGAACAGAACTGGAGCTATTCAACAGCGATTGGTTTATTCAATTCTGTTGTCAATTGTATGCTGTTAATTATCACTAACAAAATAAGCAAACGATGCAGCGACACCAGTTTGTGGTAGAAAGGAGACACTATGAAAATAAAAGTATCAACAGGAGAAAGAATATTCCGAGTATGTAATTATACTATCTTGACAGTGATTATGCTGCTCTGTTTGTATCCCGTGTGGTATGTGGCTGTCGCTTCTCTCAGTGACAGTGCACTATTAACACAACATTCTGGATTGTTATTTAAGCCGAAGGGCTTTAGCTTGGCAGCATATGAGAAAGTATTTTCAAATCCTATGATTGCAAAAGGATATAGAAATACAATGTTTATATTAATTGTCGGTGTTGTTTTTGATCTGATTATGACATCGGTCGCCGCTTATTTTTTATCCAGAAAAAATGTTATGTTCAGAGATAGTATTATGATGCTTATTACTTTTACAATGTTTTTTTCCGGCGGAATGATTCCATTCTATCTGACACTCAGAGATCTGAAGCTGACGAATAATCTGATGGGGCTTATCATTCCATTTATGATTAATACATATAATATGATTATCCTACGTACTTCTTTCCAAAGTATACCAGATAGTCTTGTGGAGGCGGCGCAGATTGATGGGGCAGGCCATATCACGATCCTGTGGAGGGTGATTGTTCCTCTATCCAAATCCATACTCGCTGTTATGGTGTTATATTATGGCGTTGGAATATGGAATTCATGGTTTTGGGCATCTACGATTATCCGCACAAGAGAGCTGTATCCTCTTCAGGTAATCTTGAGAGAGATCTTGATGCAGAACGATGTGGGTTCTATGACGACTGGTGTCAGTGTGGCAGATCAGGAGTCCATTGGGCAGAGCATTAAATATGCGACAATAATGGTAGCTACCGTACCTATTTTATGTATCTATCCATTTTTGCAGAAATATTTTACAAAAGGTGTTATGATAGGAGCTGTTAAGGGATAAGGAGGTCGAATATGAAACAGGTATATAAGAAAGAGATGTATGAGAAGGCATTACAGGAAGCATTACGCATGATAGATAAAAATTTGGATTCTTTTGTGGATCACTATCCTCATGTGAGTGAGAATCATATCTATCCAAAGGAGGAAAATACGCTTTGGACCAGTTCTTTTTATATAGGTATGTGTTATCTGGCGTATGAGATGACAGGAGAGGAACGGTACTTAAAGCATACAGAGAGCTATCTGGACAGTTTTTCACAGAGATTGGAAAATAGAATTGGAATAAGCCATGACTTGGGATTTTTATATACGCTTTCTTGTGTGGCACTTTATAAATTGACAGGAAATCAGCGCGCAAGAAAGCTGGCAGAGAATGCGGCTACTGTACTGATAGAGCGCTATAATGAGAAAGGACAGTATATTCAGGCGTGGGGCAAGATGGGAATTGGCTATCCCGATGTGAAAATTATTATTGATACTATGCTGAATCTTCCTCTTCTATATTGGACAGAAGATCCTGAAAAGATAGATATAGCAAAGAATCATGCAATGACAGCGGCAAAATATCTTGTGAGGGAAGATTATTCTTCTTATCATACATACCTGATGAATCCAGAGAGTGGAGAGGCAGTATGCGGAAAAACACATCAGGGCTATGCAGATGAATCGACGTGGGCGAGAGGACAGGCGTGGGCAGTCTATGGTTTTGCACTTTCCTATGGTTATACAAAGGAAGAGCAATTTCTGACAGTGGCAAAGGAGACAGCAGAAGTATTTATTCGCAATTTGCCAGAGGATTCTGTCCCTTACTGGGATTTTACATTTACAGATGCAAATCCTGATCTGCGTGATACTTCGGCCGGATCTATCTTTGTCTGTGGTCTGTTGGAGCTTTGCAATTATGTGGACGAGGAACAACAAGAGAGGTATCACAAAATTATTGACACAGTGATGCAAAGCCTGTATCACAACTATGTATTAAGAACAGAGGAAACAAATGGCTTACTTGGAGAAGGTATCTATCACAGGAACCACGGGGCAGATGAATGTGTGATCTGGGGAGATTATTTTTATATGGAAGCTATAGTGAGGATTCTTAATCATAACTGGAATCGTTATTGGTAAAAAGGAGTAATTTTATGCAAAATAAAATAGAAGGAAGAGACGATATTGCCCTGCTTTTGTTAGATATCTTGCGTCCTCTAAAAAAATGTTACAGCCGTGGACATGCATGGCTTCATATAGGAGATACTGGTGCACACTATGGTGTAAAGTCGGCACGAATGGAAGGATTTGCTCGCATCCTCTGGGGATTAGGGCCACTGTGGCGAAATGAATATCCCACGCTTCCAAAAGAAGCTCAGGAGGAGATAGAACAATGGCGTCTCTTGTACATTGACGGTATCCGTCATGGAACAGATAAAGAACACGAGGAATATTGGGGAGAGTTGGGAGATTTTGATCAGAAGATGGTTGAGATGGCAGCTATTGTGACATCATTCCTTTTGTCTCCCAAAAAATTGTGGGAACCACTTACTGAGAAAGAGAAGTATAATGTCTATGAGTTTTTAAACCAGATTAATACAAAAAAGGTACATGCAAATAATTGGCGTTTTTTCCGTATTTTGACGAATATCACATTTCGAATTTTAGGACTTCCTTGGAGCGAAGTATGTTTAAAAGAGGATATTGATCTGATAGAAAGCTGTGCAAGACAAGATGGATGGTATGTAGATGGTCATAATGGACAGGCAGATTATTATATTCCGTTTGCGTAGCGGAGAGGAAAAAGCACAGTTTGTCATTGCATTTCCAAATACGAATTTATTTTATAATCTGACAGGAATTCCTACGCTGATAAAGGAGTTACAGCCGGGCCATCACATTCTTATACATGCAGTATATGGCGCAAAGATATGGAAGGGAGAAACAGCGCAGGTGACATTAGATGGAAATCAGGTTGTTATCCGGTTAGGAAATACGGAAAAAACGGTTGTTTGTCCTGAAGAATGGCTGTCGTGATAAAGGAGACCAGTTATGTCAGACCGAGAAACGATATATGAAGAATTATTAGAAGATTGGTGCGATGCATTGGTCAAACTTCAGATTACTGAGAGAAAAGAAGAATTTCTCTATGGCGGTATTATCTGTCCAAATTGTGCGAGAATACATGGCAGATGTGGGGATGCGATCTATCCCATGATGGAAGAATACAAAAGGAAAAAAGATAGAAAATATCTGGACTGTGCAAAGCTTTTATTTCAATGGACAGAAAAGAATATGGTTCATTCAGATGGAAGTATTCAAAATGATACAAATAGTGACTGGAAGGGTATCACGGTCTTTTATGTAATACAGCTTGGCGAAGCACTGTATCATTATGGTGAATTTCTTGATGAAGAGACAAGAGAGCAGTGGAAAGCGCGGTTTTTTCATTCGGCGGAATATCTAAAGAGTAATATCTGGAAAATTGGCGGTAATATCAATTATCCTGTCACCTGTTCCCATGCGATGGCTGTCGCATGGGAATTGTCAAAGGATGAGAGTTATAGAAAGATGGCAGAAGAATTGTCGGACTATGCTGTGGATCACTTGACAGAGCATGGGATATTGTACGGGGAAGGAAAGCCAAAAGAGATGGTTTCAAAAAAAGGCTGTCGTCCGGTGGATCTGGGATATAATGTGGAGGAATCTCTTCCGGCATTGTCCGCCTGTGCACAAATTCTTGGCAGACAAAAGCTTCTTGAAGAGGTTAAAAAGGCGATGCTTGTCCATCTAGAATTTATGCTTCCCGACGGGGCATGGGATAATAGCTGGGGGACGAGAAATAATAAATGGTCTTACTGGGGAAGCAGAACTTCAGATGGCTGTGAAGATGGATATGGCAGATTTGCATCGGAATATCCAGAATTTGCTGAAGCTGTGTATAGAAATACTATGCTGTTAAAAACGTGTACTTATAATGGGCTGCTCTATGGTGGGCCTATGTACCAGAAAGCTGGAGAGATGCCATGTGTGCACCACACCATCTGTCATGCAAAAGCATTGGCATCCTTGATACATAATGGACATCCTGTCTACACGACAAGTATGGTCCGTCTTCCAAGAGAACAGCAGGAACAGATAAGATATTTCCCTGATATGCATGTAAATTTACTGAGAAGTGGTGATTTTTACGCAACAGTGTCGGATTATGATGTCGAATACAGCAAAGCTGGCCATGCGACGGGTGGGACAGTGACTTTACTGTATCACAAAAAGTTAGGACCGATTTTTGCTGCTGGAATGAATCGATATTATCTGGTAGAACCGAATAATATGCAGTTTTTCCGAAAGAATTCCATTATCTGTACCACACCCAGACTGGAATGGAATGGATTCTCCAGCATGGAAGACAAAGAAGCTATCGTTAAAACGCAGAGAGCTTGTGATGATGAAATACTAGATCGACAAGCTTGCATTGTCTGGGTACAAGGCAAGCTAAAAGATGAGGAAGGAAGAGGAGAGAGAGCGATATGGCCAGACACGTCCATATTTTTCTATTCCTCTTATCTCTCCACATACTGAGCAGATTACAGCAAAAGGGGAAAAACATCTATTGATAAAAAGACAGGAAAGCTGTCTTGCGTTATTGACAAGCCATAAGATAGAAGACTGGGATGGTATACAGAGAGTATTGAATCCAGTGGGAGGCTTTGAGGTAATACCAGCGCGGATTTTTTTTGAAGTTGGCGAAGAATTCTTTATTCAATTACAGATATCTGATATACTATAGTTTTAGAAGAAAGGGAGTGGTATATATGAAGGAAAATCAGATTGGAATCCCGTTGGAGGGCTTTTCCGCATTTACCAGAAAAGTGGCTTCTGAGGGAATGGTTCTTCTTAAGAATGAAGAACAGATGCTTCCATTGAAAGAAGGAGAGCATGTGGCAATATTTGGGCGCTCTCAAATTGACTATTATCGAAATGGAACAGGTTCAGGAGGGGCGGTTAATGTAGCTTACACTGTTCATATATTGGATGGTCTGCGCGCACAAAATGGCTGTGTCGTCGACGAAATTCTGGCAGATAGATATTCAGAGTGGATACAGACGCATCCATATGATAATGGAAATGGAGCATGGGCAGCGGAGCCATGGCATCAAGAAGAAATGCCCGTCACAGAAGAATTGTTATGTCAGGCCAGCGATAGAAATCAAAAAGCGATCGTGGTAATAGGCAGAACGGCAGGAGAGGATCAGGACAATAAAAAGGAAGAGGGAAGTTATCTTCTAACTACAGAAGAGCGAGCCTTATTACAAAGAGTGTGCAAACATTTTGATCAAGTAGCCGTTCTTTTAAATGTCTCCAATATTATTGATATGGGATGGATGGAGGAAGAGACGATACAAAAGTCCCTGAAAGCTGTCTTATATATCTGGCAGGGAGCCAGTGAGGGCGGCAATGCGGTGGCGGATATATTAAATGGCGTGGTATCACCCTCTGGAAAATTGACAGATACGATCGCAGACTGTCTGGAGGACTATCCATCCACAAAAAATTATGGACATCCATATAAAAATATCTATGAGGAAGATATTTATGTCGGATACCGATATTTTGAGACTTTTGCGGCGGAACGTGTCAAATTTCCATTTGGGTATGGTCTTTCCTACACAACATTTGTTATAGAACCTTCTGCTTTTCACTGCGATATGGAGCAAAGAGAACTTTTGGTGACAGGTAAGGTGAAAAATACAGGTTGTGTGTCTGGAAAAGAAGTCGTTCAGATCTATATACAGCCTCCGCAGGGTCAGCTCGGCAAACCATCAAAGGTATTAGCAGGTTTTTGCAAAACCAGATGTTTAAAACCGGGAGAGGAAGAAATCGTTTCCATACATATACCATTCTGGTATATCGCTTCTTATGATGATGCTGGAAAGACTGGAAGAAAAAGCTGCTTTGTGATGGAATCAGGTGAATATCAGATTTTTATGGGAAATAGCAGCAGAGCAGACAAGGTGGTATTGTCAAAAGAGGGGAAACCTTTTCTAATCGGAGAACTGCTGGTACTTGAACAGTTAGAGGAAGCACTGACAGCGACAGAACATTTTCAGAGATTAATTCCGGGGAGAAAAAGAGAAGATGGAATGTTTGATATGGTGTATGAACAAGCGCCTACTAGAACGATAGATTTAGAAAAAAGAATTTACGATAGACTTCCAAGTGCGATCCCTTATACAGGAAATCAAGAGATTACGCTGAGAGATGTTATGGAGAAACGAGCTTCCATGGAAGCATTTCTCGCACAGATGAGCGCAGAAGAGCTGGCTATTATTGTGCGCGGTGAGGGAATGAGCAGCCCTAAGGTTACATCTGGAACAGCAGCTGCATTTGGCGGGGTGAGTGACAGTCTTCTCGATTTTGGTATACCTGTGGCATGTGCGGCGGACGGTCCTTCTGGTATTCGCATGGAGGGTGGGGGCAAGGCGACACAGCTCCCTATTGGCACATTGTTAGCTGCGACGTGGAATACCCCATTGGTAGAAGAGCTCTATGAATGGGAAGGAAGGGAAATGGTTCAAAATCATATTGACACACTTTTGGGGCCCGGACTCAATATAAGAAGAAATCCTCTCAATGGGAGAAACTTTGAATATTATTCGGAAGATCCTTTGGTATCAGGAATGATGGCCGCAGCCGCGGTGAGGGGAATACGAAAGGGCGGAGGAGAGGCGACACTAAAGCACTTTGCCTGCAATAACCAAGAAGAAGGCCGCACAACGGCAGAAGCTGTTGTGTCAGAGCGGGCACTGCGAGAAATCTATTTAAAAGGTTTTGAGATTGCCATAAAAGAAGGGGAGGCACACTCTGTTATGTCCTCCTACAATCCACTAAACGGATATTGGACGGCATCTAATTATGATCTGCTGACCACCATTCTCAGAGAAGAGTGGGGATTTACAGGGATTGTGATGACCGATTGGTGGGCAAAGATGAATCATGTGATAAAAGGAGGAGAGCCTTCCACCACCTATACGGGATATATGCTTCGAGCTCAAAATGATATTTATATGGTAGTGAGTAATAATGGAGCAGAGGTCAATGCCAGTCAGGATGACACACTTCATGCATTACAAAGAGGAGAGCTGACAATAGGAGAGTTACAGCGAGCAGCAGGAAATATATGTAATTTTATTATGAAATGTCTGGCTTTCCGAACAGAAAAAAGGATTCAGTCCACAGAAAGAATAATCACGCCGATCGTTGATGGTCCCGATACAACAATTATTGGTGATAAATTACAATTGTCTGAGAAAGATATGTCCAGAGGATTTGAGGTTGACCAAGAAGGCGTGTTCGATGTACTGATTCGCTGTAGATGCATGGGAAATAACCAGATGCAGGCTGCTAGTAATATTCTGCTTAATAAGCAAGAAATTAATATTCTTCAGACCAATGGGACAGATGGAAAATGGATTATTCAAAAATTGACAAAAGTATCTCTGGCAAAAGGGTATTATAAACCAAGTATCGAGAGTCTAAAGGAAGGAATTCAGATAGAGTGGATAGAATTTATTCGAAAAAATTAACTTTACATTCTTACATTCCTATTTTATAATTAAAATAGAATCCATGTTCTGGATAACAGAATGATTTATATCAAACATGTGGGAGAGCACAAATATGAAACTGCAGCAATTATATAGCTATGCAAGAAAAGCGATTGAGGATTATCATATGATAGAAGAGGGGGATAAGATAGCCATCGGAATTTCTGGTGGCAAAGATAGCCTGACTCTTTTATACGCGCTTCATGGTTTGATGCGTTTTTATCCAAAGAAATATAGCATCGAGGCAATCACGGTTGATCTTGGTTTTCAGAACCTTGATATAGCCGGGGTAAAAAAGCTGTGTGATGAATTAGAAGTTCCGTATACTGTTGTGAAGACAGAGATTGCCGAGATTATATTTCATCAGCGCAAAGAGTCCAATCCATGTTCTCTCTGTGCAAAAATGAGAAAGGGTGCACTGAACAATCAGGCAGAACTACTTGGCTGCAACAAAATTGCCTATGCTCACCACAAGGACGATATTATCGAGACAATGTTATTATCCTTATTGTATGAAGGGAGATTTCATTCTTTTGCACCATACACCTATCTGGATCGCATGAAGTTGGGTGTTATTCGTCCTTTGATGTATATAAATGAAGCTGATATTATAGGTTTCCAAAAAAAATATCAGCTTCCTGTTGTCAAATCACCTTGCCCGATGGATGGAAACACTCGCCGTGAATATGCCAAGCAGCTTCTTCGCCAGCTTAACCAAGAAAATCCCGGCGTGAAGGAGCGTCTTTTTCATGCCATCGCTTCAGGAAATATCAAGGGGTGGGGTATGCCTGCCAAGGAATAAGAGGGAAGTAAAATATAACATGTCGCAAAATCTATATTTTACGTCATGTTGACTTGAAATATTTGGAAGATTGTGTTATACTTTCCTTGTGCAAAAATTTGTTTCCGAAATGAGGCTTTTTATGGATAATCTTACTTACCGCCAGCAGCTAGATTTAAAAAATATTGAAAAGATCCGCAAACATTTAAAAGAGCTTCCCGCTTTCTGCGGTGAGTATTTTCGTTCTCTGGAAATTCGAAAATCTACCAATACCAGAAAAAACTATGCCTATGATCTGGGCATCTTTTTCTATTTTCTGAAAGAAAACAATCCCTATTTCAGAGATGCCAATATTCGCTCTCTTTCTGTCAGCATTCTTGAGCAGATTGATTCTACAGATATAGAGGAATATCTGTCCTTTCTTGAAGCTTATCGAAAAGACGGACAGCTTTATACAAACAATGATGCGGGCAAGGCCAGAAAGCTCTCTTCGCTAAAAAGTTTTTTTGAATATTATCATAAGCGCAAAATTATTCGCTCTAATCCTGCCGCTCAGGTAGATGTTCCCAAGATTAAAGAAAAAACCATTATCCGCTTTGAGCCAAATGAGATCGCTATATTTTTAGATGAGGCAGAATCTGGGGAAAAGCTTACCAAAAAACAGGCAGAATGGCACAGGCAGACCAAATGGCGGGATGTGGCATTGCTCACTCTTCTGCTTGGAACAGGTATCCGTGTCAGTGAATGTGTAGGGCTTGATCTGGAAGATATAGATTTTCAAAATGATACTTTGAAAATCACAAGAAAAGGCGGAAATGAAGCTTTGATCTACTTTAGCAAAGAAGTCGAAGAAGCTCTCTGTGACTATTGGGAAGAAGATCGAAAAAACCGATGTCCCGTTGAGGGACACGAACGTGCATTTTTTATCTCCATGAATTTAACTAGGTTATCTGTGCGCTCTGTAGAGCGGCTTGTAAAAAAATATGCGCGGTTGGTGACAACGGTAAAGAAGATCACACCTCACAAGCTGCGAAGCACCTACGGCACTGCTCTCTATGATGAGACAGGTGATATTTTTCTTGTCGCCGAGACACTTGGGCATAAGGATGTCAATACTACAAGAGCTCACTATGTAGCTGTCAGCGAGGAAAAACGCCGCGCTGCATCACAAATTAAATTAAGAGAGAAAAAATAGTTTACATAATTATATTATGTAAATTACAATGATGCCAATATTGTATACCAACAGAAGTATTTGAATGAAAGTGATACACATATGATTTTGATGCAGAATAAACCAATGAATCTAATAGATATAAAGCATATCACGACAACTTTTTTCTCAAAAGCAGGCTTTGTACTGTTTCTAGTTGTTATCTTGCTATGCGTTATAGTTTATTTCTTTATCCAATTACGTAAGAAATTACACAGTAAAGCACGATATGCAAAGTTTGTCAAGTCTACCAGCAAGCGGTATGGTTATTTGTGCCGCTTAAATGACAAGCTTAAAATGAAAAAAATTAATCCTCTTACCATAACAACAAATGTAAATTCATTGCAGAAATTTAAGTCTTTTAACTATGAAAATAGAATTATAAAGTTTTTAAAAGAGATAGATTTGGATCTGGATTACTATGACAAGGTGAATAAATACAATAAGCAAGTCAGGCGCACGTACATAAAAAATTTACAATTTATACCATCCTTCATGACCAAAAAAGAACTGCGCCAAATATTACCAAGAGCCAATTTCAAACGTTATCGATATATCGAAGAAAATATGTGTAATTCTATCACAAAATATTGTAGTTTGCGCAATAATCAAATCTATGAACATAAATACAAAGAGAATTTGATTATATGCGAGGTTTCCTATACCTCGCCAGCAGGAAGAAATAATTATTTCGATAAAAAAGAATATACAATACATGATGTTATGCAAATCTTAGATAATGTGGATTCTTATAATAAATCCTTCGCGGAGCGCGAAAGAGCAAAAATGACTACTACTCTTCGATATAGCATATTAAAACGAGATAATTTTAAATGTTTGATATGTGGAAGGGGTTCCGAGGACGGTGTGAAGCTGCAGGTGGATCATATCATTCCTGTCTCAAAAGGAGGCAAGACTGTAGAAGAAAACCTGCGCACTCTCTGTAAAGATTGTAATAGAGGAAAAAGTGATGCTTATGATGAAAACGGTATAAATTAATGTTTTTTATGAAGCATGTAGTGCAAAATATAATAAAATAAAAAATCGAAAGAAAAGGACGACAAAATGAAAAAAGGATTCGACAACGAAAAATATGTGACTATGCAGTCACAGCATATCCGGGAAAGGATTAACCAATTTGATAATAAGCTGTATCTGGAATTTGGCGGAAAGCTTTTTGACGATTATCATGCTTCCCGTGTTCTTCCGGGCTTTGAGCCGGACAGCAAGCTGAATATGTTAAGTGCTCTCTCCGATCAGGCAGAGATTGTGATTGTGATCAGTGCAGGAGATATTGAGAAAAATAAAATTCGCGGTGATCTTGGTATCACCTACGACGAGGACGTACTTCGCTTGATAGATTCTTTTCGAGATCAAGGATTGTATGTCGGTAGTGTCACCATTACACAATATTCAGGACAATACAGCGCAGATATTTTCCGTGATAAGCTTACAAAAGCAGGAATCCGTGTCTATACACATTATGTGATTGAGGGGTATCCTTCTAATATTCCGCTAATTGTCAGTGAAGAAGGCTTTGGCAAAAATGATTATATAGAGACAGAACGTCCACTTGTTATTATCACTGCACCCGGACCGGGTAGTGGTAAGATGGCAACCTGTCTCTCTCAGCTCTACCATGAGCACAAACGTGGTATTCGTGCAGGATATGCGAAGTTTGAAACATTTCCAATATGGAATCTCCCCCTTCGTCATCCTGTCAATATTGCATATGAAGCTGCAACAGCAGACATCAACGATCTCAATATGATTGACCCCTTTCATCTGGAAGCCTATGGATGCACAACTGTAAATTATAATAGAGATGTTGAGATCTTTCCTGTTTTAAATGCGATTTTTGAACGTATTTTTGAAAAAAGTCCGTATAAATCCCCCACAGACATGGGGGTTAATATGGCAGGCAATTGTATTATTGATGATGAAGTATGCAAGGAAGCTTCCTGTCAAGAGATTATTCGCCGCTATTATCAAGCAAAGGCAGATGTTCTTACCGGGCGGGAAGATCCATCTGTCATTTATAAGATAGAACTGCTTATGAAGCAAGCGAATATCACAAAAGAAGATCGCAAAGTGACCGTCTATGCCAAAGAACGTGCGCAGAACACAGGCGCTCCGGCGGCTGCCATGGAACTTCCAGATGGAAGGATAATCACAGGAAAAACTTCTCATCTTCTAGGTGCCTCCGCTGCTCTTCTGCTCAATGCATTAAAGGAGCTTGCAGAGATCCCACATGATATTCATGTTATCTCTCCCGAAGCCATCGAGCCGATACAGAAGTTAAAAACAGTATATCTTGGAAGTAGAAATCCAAGACTTCATACCGATGAGATCCTGATCGCATTATCTATGAGTGCTGTGTCTAACCCAGATGCCAAAGCCGCTATGAAACAGCTCTCAAAACTGAAAGATCTACAGTTACACAGTTCTGTTATGCTCTCTCAGGTAGATCTGAGGACTATGAAACGTCTTGGTATTCAGGTGACATGTGAGCCATGTTACGAAACTACAAAGTTATATCATTAATTGCAATAGAACTATCTATTTATAATGTTCAGAGTAGTAACTGATAGTCAGATAGTGCCCTTCGAAAATTCTATCTGAAGACAGTTGATTCATATATCTTAATTCCTCGATATACTCTGTAATAGAAATAAACTCCTCATCAGCATATTGACACGCGATGGACCACAAGGTATCGCCTTCTTGGATCTCTATGCTAGTATAATACTTGTAGATTTTAGGTTTATACTCTTCTTTTGCAAGCACACGAATAAAGAGTAATTGAGGAAGAAAAAAAGCTGCAATAATCAAAAAAATAGCACTGTAAGTATAAAACATAATTGATTTACGCTTCATCTTACACCTCCACAGAGAAAATAGATTCGTGAACGTTTGTTCTGAATTAATTATAAACTGTGAACAGGTGTTTGTCAAGTAAATAATAGAACAAATTTTCGAAAACATTTGTTTGCAAAATCAGAAAATTTATGTTATAATAAAATAGAATAAGAACATTTACAGATCGATGCGAAATAATGATAAATACTATTTATAGGAGGTAATTATGACACAGAAAAAGATAAGTGCGAAGCAGGAAGAAATTCTTAACTACATAAAATCACAAATTATGACAAAGGGTTATCCCCCCTCTGTCCGCGATATCTGCGAAGCAGTTCATTTAAAATCCACCTCTTCTGTCCACTCTCACTTGGAGACACTGGAGAGAAATGGTTTTATTCGCAGAGATCCAACAAAACCCAGAGCGATTGAGATATTGGATGATGCTTTTAATGCTTGTCGCTGTGATGTCACCAGCATCCCTATTCTTGGACGCGTTGCAGCCGGGGAACCTCTGCTTGCAGAAGAAAATATTAGTGGCTACTTCCCTATTCCAACACAGGATTTGCCGAACAAAGATATTTTTATGCTAGTTGTAAAAGGGGATAGCATGATTAATCTTGGTATTCTGGAAGGAGATCAGATTATAGTGGAGCGCTGCAATACTGCTGAAAATGGTGATGTAGTGGTCGCGCTATTAGATGATGGAGTGACGGTAAAAAGATTTTTCAAGGAAGATGGAAGCTATCGCCTTCAGCCAGAGAATGACTTTATGAAGCCAATTATAACTGATCATCTTGAGATACTCGGAAAGGTTACAAGCCTTTACAGAAAACATATCAATTAATATATTTTAATGAAAAATAAATTAGGATTGAAAGAAGAACTGTTATGAAATACTTGATAGATTTTATGGCGTTGGCTCTCTTATATATTTTTGTTTTTTTTCGCAAGTGGAAAATAAGAGGAAAAGATATACTGCTGATCAATACACTTATGTATATATATCTTTCTTTTGTACTTTACTTTACCTTGATGCCAGTTATAACTTCTATTCCATTTGTTCTCAATCATCCTTATAAAGCTATGAATATGGTGCCGTTTATAGATGTTTTATCGGAAAGAGGAGATTTTTTTAGACAAGTAATATTGAATATTATTATGACCATACCATTTGGATTTTTATTTCCGTTGACTCAAAAAAGAACTGCTAAGTTCGGCAAAACAGTTTTTTTCTGTTTTTTGATGAGTTTAGGTATTGAATTATTGCAGCCGCTTATCAATGGTTTCAGATCTTCAGATATCACAGATCTAATTACTAATGTGATTGGCGGAATATTTGGATATGGATTTTATATTATTTTTAAACCAATTATTTTTTGGATTTTAGATATTTTAAAAGACAAATAATCTCACATAGCCAGCACTGCTAATAAGTAGTAGTGCTGGCTATGTTTTTTACGTACTTTTTATATAATTTTTATTATACCTAACAATTATTTTAATGTCCGATGAACTTTTTGAAATATTATCTCTATATTTTTGATATAATGCAAAGCCAGATTGGAGACAACACAGTCCCACGTATTATTATCGTACTCATTATGCATCCTCCTGCTTTCATTCAGACACTATAGCTCTTCCACCGCAATGGACGCTCCATCACGCCAGATTCTTTCTAAATCATAGAACAGTCTATCTTCACTGGAAAAGATATGGATAATAATATCACCATAGTCCATCAATATCCAATTTGCTGTCTGGTATCCTTCTATCTGTCGTACTTGTACCTCTTCTTTTGCAAGCTTATTCTGTACTTGATCTGCCATTGCCTGAATCTGGTTTCTGTTGGCACCGCTTGCTATAATAAAGTAATCTGCCAGCACAGATACATTGGAAATATCAATTATCTTGATATCTTCACCTTTTTTATCTGCAAGTGCTGTATATGCCGTCTTTGCTTTACTTTTCGATGTCATACATTGCTCTCCTTTTTTAGTAAATCTTCTTTTTCTTTTATTAATGTTGTATAATAAGTAAGTGCTTTTTCTGTCGTAGTATCGATCTCACCTGACTTTTTCTTTAGATACTCCATGGTATCTGACAAAATCATATACATGGTAAGATCCAGATCAATAAATGCAATATGGCGAATCTCGGAAAGCCTTGCCGCCTTACTTCTTCCCGGCTCAATATAATCAGCGATAAACACAATTTTTTCCAGAACAGACATCGCCGGTCTCCCAGTTGTGTGATAGAGAACCGCATTGAGAATATCCTTGTCATCTACATGATATTTATTCATAGCGAGAAATGCTCCCAGCTTACTGTGAAGCAAATATGGATTTCTGCGCTCTGTCTCTGTAACGCTGAGATGATATTTTACACATTTGCTAAGCTTGGCATCATCTGACATACACTTTGCACAGTCATGCAAAAGCCCCGCAAGCTCCGCCTTTTTCAAATCACAATTATGCCGCATGGCCAGCGCTGTCGCTGTGTAGGTGACGCCTATAGTATGTTCGTATCGATCCGCATCAAGCTTTCTTCTCAGCCGTTGTTTGATTTTATCTATATTATATTGCATACTCAAGCTCCTTTTGCATATAACTTGTTTTGGTATATATACTTTTCTACATCCTTTGGAACCAGATAACGGATGCTCTCCCCGCGCTGTACATGTTCTCTTATCAAGCTGGAAGAAATCATGATATCTGGCGTGTGAAGCAGGTAAATCTGTGCGTCATATTGCTCTTTTAAATAGTCAATCCGTTCCTCTAGCTGAGGCATCTTATAATCACCGCGGACAGCGGCAAGAAGAATGGAATGACTCATAATAATCTCCGGCTGTCGCCACTGCTCTAATTGAAACAAGGAATCTGCACCGATAATAAAATAATAATTACAGTCAGGATTATATCTGCAAAGTCCTGTGAGAGTCTCTGCTGTATAAGTCGTACCCTCTCGCTCTACCTCAACATTAGACAGCTTAAAATGCTTATTATCCTCTATGGCTAACTGCAGCATGCGGACCCGGTGACTGGCAGAAGTGATCTCTCTCTCTTTTTTATGCGGGGGATCTCCGCTTGGCATTATCAGCACGGTATCCAGCTTAAATTGCTGCCATGCCTGTTCTGCCAGAATCAAATGTGCCACATGAATAGGATCGAAGGTTCCTCCAAGAATCCCGACCTTTTTTTTCTCCTTGTTAATTCTCTCCTCCATATTCATCATCCACCTTATTTCAAAGCAGATATTTACAATCCGCCCACTATTTGCTTATTGTTATACTGGAAGCTTAATTTTTCTTTTTGCAGGCTCATCCGCCTGCTTATAAAGCACGATTTTCTTTCCGATCACTTGAACCACCTCAGACCGGGTATCCTGCGCTAAGGTTTGCGCGATCTCCTTTGGATCATCTGCACAATTTTTTAAAACACCAATTTTAATTAACTCTCTGGACTCCAAAACTTCCTTGATAGCCTCCTCAAATTCAGTGGTAAGACTTGCTTTTCCCACATGAAAGATTGGATCTAGTCCAGAAGCCAGCTTCATCAGATAAGAACGCTGTTTGCTAGTCATATTTCTCCCTCATTTCTGCTTTGCTTTCTCTTACTTGTCTATTTATAATATTCAAATTCAAACCCATATATTTTAACAGTATCTCCGTCCGTGATTCCAAGCTCTTCCAGCTCCTTTAATATTCCATTCAATCTCATAAAATTCTGGAAAAACTCAAAGCCCTTCTCCGACTCCAGATTTGTGTAACCGAGCATGCGCTCAATTCTTGGTCCTTCAATAGAAAATAGACCATCTTCCAGCTTTTCCACTGTATAAGGAAGCTCTTTGTTCTGCATAAATTCAGGAAAAAATTCCTTTTCAAAGATAAGAGGCTTTAGATTGGTCTCTTTCAGCAGATCATTGACATAATATAAAAGCTCTTTTAAACCTGTCCCGCTTACAGCGGAGATGGGAAATACCCGGATTCCTTTTGTGCTAAATTCCTGTTCCAGACGTCTGAGTGGATCTTCGGTAGTATCATCCTTGTAGATAGCATCAACCTTGTTGGCAGCAATGACCTGAGGTCTTGCAAGAAGCTCTGGATTATACGCCTCTAATTCCTTATTAATCGCATATATATCCTCGATCGGATCGCGCCCCTCCGTGGAAGCGGCATCAACCATATGAATTAGAACTCTGGTCCGCTCAATATGGCGCAAAAATTCATGTCCAAGTCCAACTCCCTCTGAAGCTCCCTCAATCAGGCCCGGTATATCTGCTATTACAAAACCATTGTGCTCATCCAGATCTACCACTCCTAGGTTAGGACTTAATGTGGTAAAATGATAGTTAGCTATTTTAGGGCGCGCGTTTGTCACGCGGGAAAGCAAGGTGGATTTCCCCACATTAGGAAAGCCTACCAATCCAACGTCCGCAATTACCTTTAGTTCCAGAATTACCCACAGTTCCTGTGCCTGTTGTCCCGGCTGTGCATATTGTGGCACCTGCATGGTAGGAGTTGCATAGAATTTATTCCCCTTGCCTCCTCTTCCACCCTTTAAGATAATCTCCCTTGTGGTATCTCCAGACATATCGGCGATCACTTTGCCTGTAGATTCCTCTCGTATCACAGTGCCAGCAGGAACCTTGATAATTAGATCACTGCCATTTTTGCCATGACAATTCTTCTTGCCGCCTTCTGCTCCGCTCTCTGCCACATATTTTCGAACCTGCCTAAAATCTGTCAGAGTGTTCAGTCCTTCATCCACCTCAAAGACAATATCGCCACCTCTGCCGCCGTCACCGCCGTCAGGGCCTCCATTTGCCACATATAATTCACGCCGGAAGCTCACATGCCCATCGCCACCTTTGCCTGATTTTATAAATATTCTTGCTCTGTCTGCAAACATATGCTTCACCTCAGAAAAAATGGGGACATCCCTATAAAACATACAGGTATGTCCCCACTTGCCATTTGTTCATTGTCTTACTTGCTTACTCTTGTGCAGCTACTGGATAGACAGATGCCTGTTTCTTATCTCTGCCCTTTCTCTCGAAGCGCAATACACCATCCACCATAGCAAATAATGTATCATCACTGCCGCGCCCTACGTTAATACCCGGATGGATCTTGGTTCCGCGCTGTCTGTAAAGAATATTTCCAGCCTTGACGAACTGTCCGTCTGCTCTCTTTGCACCTAATCTCTTAGACTCAGAATCTCTGCCGTTCTTTGTGGAACCTACTCCCTTTTTATGAGCGAAAAACTGAAGGTTCATTTTCATCATGATTTACACCTCCTTTTGGTCGTAACAGATAAATATCTGAAATTATTATTATCTCTAATGCCCTCAAGCCCAAGCTTTAAGGCATCCGTCAAAAGTTTGGATTCTGGGCTGACTGTATTCACAAAACGAAGCTTAAGGACACCTGCTGCCTCGTCTGTCTCCAGCCGAATCAAATCCTTTGTAAAAGCTTCAACAGAGTTTACGGTATTTAAGCAAAGAGCCGAAACTGCCGCACAGACAATATCTTGCCCTGCCTTGGCATAGCCGGCATGTCCGCTTAAAGAAAACCCGATATACTCATCCTTAGAATCTTTATAAAATACAACCCGAATCATAGAATTTATGCGTTAATCTTGTCAATCTTGACTTCTGTATACGCCTGTCTGTGACCATTCTTCTTATGATAGCCGGTCTTGCTCTTATACTTGTAAACAACAATCTTCTTGCCCTTGCCTTCTTTTACGACACTAGCTGCTACCGTTGCGTTCTCCACAGTAGGATTTCCAACTACCAAGGAACCGTTATTAACAGCTAATACTCTGTCAAAAACTACGCTACTTCCAGCTTCCTTGCCCAGCTTCTCCACGCGGATCACATCACCTTCGGATACTTTGTACTGTTTACCACCTGTTGCTATAATTGCGTACATATGGCACCTCCCATTATCAATACTCGCCAACTTTGGTGTCCGATCTTCGGAACTTATAACCTCATTGTGCGGCACACTGATATAGGATACCACTATTTGGATAGATTGTCAACGATTTTTTAAGATTTATTCGATTCCTGACTAATTAGGCATACCACCCGGCATATTTTCCTCTCTTGGAATCTGCACCTCTTTTTTCAGACGTACATGTTTATTAATATTTAACATAATCTCTCTCGACACGACAATATTTTCCGAGAATGGATTGATGACAAAACCCGCATAGGGAGAATTTTCCTGAAGCACCATGGTGCAGAAATCAAAGTATGTGCATGCCACCGTATGCTGATTTTCTGCCTGCTTATGCTCTCTTGCTTCCTTTGCATCCGTGTAGGCAACCAGATACATCTCCTCCTTTGCATTGGACAGGGAGCTTAACATTACCTTTGCATCATCTCCCAGCACCGCAACTCCTTCAGGATTAATTTCTGGTGCTGGATCAAAGATCGCCGGGCAGAGGAATCTTGCCTGCAGCATATGATTGATAAAATCTGTCTGCGTGTCAGGATTTAGATTTCCTTGCATAATCTTTAGCGAGATAATCAAATCCCCATTGTTTACATTTGGATCAATAAATAATTTCTTCATTCTTCTTTTCCTCTTTTCTGCGCTGTTTTTCGCACATCTCAAGTTCCATAAGCTGTTCTGCAAAGGGCTTTCTTCCTTTTTGGCGGGTTACTTCTGCAAGACCCAGATTTGTCATTCCAGCAAGATACGTTCTCACAGGGTCTTTCCTGAGCTGTGTGGTGAAATAGTCAAGCAGCTCTGAAACTGACTGACTAGAATCCATATTAATAAAATCCACAATAATAATACCAGATATATTCCGAAGACGCAACTGCTTTGCGATTTCCTTCGCAGCTTCTTTATTGATAATAAGACGCGTTTCCTCCACATTCTTTTTGCCAGAATATTTTCCTGTATTTACATCAATTACAGTGAGAGCCTCCGTTGGCTCAATCACCAGATTGGCACCTGATCTCAGCCACACCCTTTTTTTCAGTGCACTCTCCATCACTGCTTCTAAGCTGTATAGATGAAAAAGTGACTGTAAAGAATCCTGATACAGAGATAACTTTCCCAAAAGCTCCGTCTGTTCCTTCTCAGAAAGATACGCTTTCAGCCCATCATAAATTTCCGGCTTATCTGTAAGGATCTCCGTCAAATCAGAATCATATACATCTCTTAAGTTTTTAAGATAAGAGACAGGCGCTTTTAAAATTAAAGAATGTGCACTTAAGCAGCGGGCTTTTTCCCGAATAAAATGAAAACGGTCAGCGAGCTCCTCCATCTCTTTTAAGATAACTTCAAAAGAAACCTTACCCGCATTTGTTCTCACGATAAAACCGTACTCCTTTGTACAGCAGTGTTTACATGCTTCTTTGCAGGCATCTCTCCAAGCCATGTCAGTGATTTTTCCAGAGATGCTCATCTGATTATTGCCCACAGTGAGTACAGCATATCTGCCAGTAAGACTAAAGTCAGAGGTAAGAGTATACTCCTTCGTTTTCACTGGTTCCTTGGATACCTGAACCAACAACAGATCACCCTGATGGAACGAAGCATTATTTTTCGGATTTAAAAAACAGGGGCATTTATTATCTTTGAGAGAATAATAACCTGTCCGCTCCTTTCCAAAAGAAAGAAAAGCGGCATCGATATTCTTCACCACCTGCTCTACCCGCCCGACATAGATATTACCTAAAAGGCTTTCCTCACTGTCCGCCTCGTACTGAAGCTCGACAGCCTCTCCATTTTCAAAAAGAGCAGTCAAAATTCCTTTCTGGTAGGATGTGATAATTAATTTTTTCTGTCTTTGGCCGTCATTCAATGTCTTGCCCAAGCTTGTCCAGTGGTACAAGCTTCCTTTCTCCTCCGTCTCCCATATCAGCGTAAACCTCAAGCCGTGTAATCTGAAAGGTAAATTCCGGCGGCTGTTTCCCTAAAGTATGATAAAAGGCTTCCATCACAAGCTCTGGCTTTATATTATCTGTACTTCCGGCAGAGAGTGACAGAAAGATACTTCTATCTTTTATATAAGCAGAATAGATCAACGGCTTTAAATCAAGTTGCCGTTCTCCCTTTTTTGTCTTTTTTACAATGGGGATGGTTGGTCTATCTA
>CAJUOO010000014.1 GCA_910588535.1 uncultured Lachnospiraceae bacterium
TCTCATAATCGGGCTTGATGTGCTGTTCCCACACGGTGCGCCCGACGTTGTCCCATATCATTATCAATGTTTTTGTATTAAACTGTACAATCATATATCATTTATCCTCAAAGAATACCGCATAATTAGCCTTTTAAACTAATCGTTTTTTAATTTCATCAACAAGCATTTCTACATTTTCAATATCTGAATAATTTCTAAAAAACATTTCTATATTATTTTTATACCAAGCATAATTTTCAATTACATGCATAATTCCTTTTTCATAATTATTTCCCGAAAAACCAACTCCATAAGAATTGCAAAAGTTTTTTAATGGCATATTATCCGTTGTTACAACTGGAATCCCCTCATATAAAAATTCGAATATCTTACCTGATGCACATAATTTATTATTTATATCATACTGTCCATAATTTACAATACCTATATGACACTTAGAAATCAAATATTTAAGTTCACCTTCAGGCACTTTATCAAGTATAAATACATTTTTTAAATTATTTTTTTTAATAATATAATTGATATATTCTTTATCTTTTTCGTTACTCCCTCCTATCATTAATAAATCTATTTTATTCCCCACCTTATTCATACTCTTCACTAATAGATCATTTGTTCTTTTTACATCACATCCTGACGTGGAAATAACACGAACTCTATCTTCTTTAATAATTTCTGTATATTTTATCTCATAATCAGATATAGAGTCTTTATCTGAATATTCTAGCCTTCTCACATTTTCAAAAACTAAAGGTTCATTTCTCAAGTGATAATAATTTTTCATAAATTTTGAACGATACTTATTTGCTGATATGATAATATCAGCTTTTTTTATCATGTTCTGTTCAATAATACAACCCAATTTAGATTTCAAACTTTTCCGTTCACTAAATAAATATAATTCTCTAACATCTTGAATCACTTTAACTTCCTTGAATATTTTACATAGAAGCAAACCTGTTATACATGACATTCTATTATCAACAAACAAGATATCTATATTCTTAATTTTTTCTCCCACTCTTAAAGCTAAACAAGTAAAAGCTAAGATCCCTTTTTCATTTATTTTGTTCAACGAAAAATAATTTACATTTTCTTCCGTATCATACTCAGATATTGAATACACCTTCCCTAATCGCTCGGCAACTTTTCTTAATTCTCTCATTCTTCCATCATAACGAACATCGCTATAAGAAATAAAAAGTATTCTTTTCAATTTTACACTATCTCCATCCACGAAATATACGTTTCAATCTATTAAAAAATCTTATATCATTTTGGCATTAATATACCATTATCAATAATATATTCGCTTCCACACCCTAAACAAATGTATTTATCATTTAATATTTTTCCGCATTTACAGACCCATCCCATCTGTTTTGCTGGAATTCCAACCATCAAAGCATATGCTGGCACATCTTTAGTCACCACTGCTCCAGCCGCAATCAAAGAATATTCTCCAATAACATTCCCACATATTATAATGCAATTAGCCCCCAAAGTAGCATCATGCTTTACTAATGTCTTTTTATATTTTGAGCAACCTTTTGGCCATCTGGCTCTAGGAGATAAGTCATTCGTAAAAACCATAGATGGACCACAAAAAACATAATCTTCTAATTCTACACCTTCGTAAACAGAAACATTATTCTGAATTTTTACTCCAT
This sequence comes from uncultured Lachnospiraceae bacterium, assembly GCA_910588535.1. Classification (GTDB taxonomy): domain Bacteria; phylum Bacillota; class Clostridia; order Lachnospirales; family Lachnospiraceae; genus RGIG8607. The sequence goes on from CAJUOO010000014.1 coordinate 1,674, forward strand.
TCCCAACAATCACATTATTAGAAATATTAACATTTTGGCCTAAAGAACAGGATTTACCAATTTTTGCACCTTCCTGAATATGACAGAAATACCATATTCTTGTTCCCTCACCAATTTCAACATTATGGTCTACAATACTGGTTTCATGCACAAAAAAAGAATCCATTATAATCTCCTATTTAAAATTATTTCAACTTTTAAAATCTACCAATAAACTCCATTGTAGAGCATTGTTTTAAAGGAAATTTCACTGCTTTTCCATCTACAGCAGATTTATATATACCCAAAACAAGTTCTAATGCCCTTTTTCCTGCCTCACCATTTACATAAGGTTCACGATTATCTTGAATAGCGCTAATTACATCTGCATATAGGGGAGTATGACCAAATCCATAAACATTTGATGGATTTTCTCTATAATTCAATATCACATCTTCAGAATTGTCAATAGAATCAGCAAAACACCACTTTTCTATTTCATTAACAGATTTCCCTCCAACTTTTACCGTTCCTTTTTCGCCAAACAAATAAAGAGTTTCTTCTAAATTTTGAGGATAAATATTTGTTGTTCCCTCAACAATCCCATAAGCCCCATTTGTAAATCTAATTAATGCAACTCCAAAATCTTCAGCCTCTATATATGAATGATTTATTCTATCTGTTATACCAATAACTTCATCTATATCGTCCCCTAACATCCATCGTAAGAGATCTATATTATGAATACATTGATTCATTAACGCACCGCCGTCCTGCTCCCATGTCCCTCTCCATTTTGCTTGAGAATAATAATTATAATCTCTACACCATCGAATATTGGCCGTCCCATAAAACATACGACCAAATCTTTCCTGTTCAAGTGCTTCTCTTATTTTCTGAATAGATTTATTAAATCGATTTTGATGGTTTGTACAAACTTTCACTCCTTTTTCTTTCGCAGTACAAATAATCTTATCTGCATCATCTAATGATAAGGCAATAGGTTTTTCTATTATTACATTACATCCTGCATTAATACAATCTAGAGCTATTGAAGCATGTTTTCCTGATTCTGTAGCAATTGCAACAATTTCTGGCTTCTCATTTTCTATCATCTCCTGATAATTATTGTAATAACTGGTATTTTTTAAATCATACTTAATTTTTTTTTCCATCATCATATCATTCCTAATATCACAGATTCCTACAATATTCAAATTATTTCTTTTTGCTGCAACAATATGATTTGGAGAAATTCTTCCACACCCAATTAACGCATATTTCATTAGTAATATCCTCTTTTCTAAAATTCATATATAGCTTATTATAAAACTTCGATATTATCTCTTTCCGTATTACTCTTCATTACATCCTTTAGATCAAAAATCATCTTCGCATTCTTTCGAACCATCTCATAATCTACATTATTATGATCTACTGTTATCATAACTAAATCATAATCCGCAATAATCTCAGGAGTTAATTCTAAAATACTCTTACCACTTTCCCCATATATATTTTTAAATTCACAAACCCAAGGATCATAGTATTCCACTATAGCTCCCACTTTCTTAAGCTCCTTATAAACTCGTATAGCTGGGGATTCTCGATAATCACTTATATCCTTTTTATAAGACACACCTAACAATAAAATTTTCGAACCATTAATTGCCTTTTTTTTCTTATTTAGAATATGCATGGCTCTTTTTACACAATATTCTGGTTGACTGTCATTAATAATCATTGAATTCTCTATCAAAGTTGTATGAAAACCATACTCTCTAGCTTTCCATGTTAAATAATATGGATCTAATGGAATACAATGCCCTCCAAGACCCGGTCCGGGATAAAAAGCCTGAAAACCATAAGGCTTAGTTTTCGCTGCTTCAATAACTTCCCAAACAGAAATACCCATTTTATTGCATAATCTACCAATTTCATTCACTAGACCTATATTAACATTTCTATAAGTATTCTCTAAAATTTTTTCCATTTCTGCTACTGCTGGATTAGATACTATAAAAACTTCGCTCTCAAGAACTGAACGATACACTGACGAAATTATTTCCTTAGCATCATCCCCAATAGCCCCAACAACTTTAGGAGTATTTTTGGTTTTATAAAAAAGATTTCCAGGATCAACACGTTCTGGACTAAAACCTAAATAAAAATCCTTTCCACATTCTAATCCCGATCCACTTTCTAAAATTGGTTTTATTAACTCTTCTGTCGTTCCAGGATAAGTTGTCGATTCAAGAACCACAATAGTTCCTTTTTTCATAAATTTTGCAATCTCCATCGCAGAATTTCGTACATAACTAATATCAGGCTCTTGATGCTCATCTAAAGGAGTAGGTACACATATCGCAATAAAATCCACATCTTTTACAAATGAAAAATCAGACGTCGCTTTCAGCATACCTGATTTTACTAATTCTACTAAATCTGAATCTAGTATATCTCCAATATAATTATGACCCAAATTAACCATATTAACCTTATTTGGTTGAATATCAAATCCAATAGTTTTAAATCCAGCTTTCGCTTTTTCTACTGCTAATGGCAAACCGACATATCCAAGACCTACAACTCCAGCAATCATTGTTTTATTTTTGATTTTATCTAACAATAATTTTTTCACAATAACACCTCATATCTCTCAATATTCTTAATTATCTCTTGAAAAAAGTAACCATATGCAAATAATATTTTATAGTCAAATATGATAATTCAAAAAATTATATCCATATAACTATTGTAATAGTATTTTTTCAATATATTTTTCAACTAAAGCATCAACCCCATGATTTTGTATTGCATAGTTTCTACCATTAATGCCAATCTTTTCACGTTCTAATTCTGATAAATTATATATTTTCATTATAATATCTGATAATTTTTCTTCATGCGGATTATAAGAAAAACCTCCTCCTGATTCTGTCACCTCATTCTCTTTCATAAAATATCCTAATATTGTTACAGAACCAGAATATAGATATTCATTCACTTTATTCATAGAAAGTCCATATTTTAACATTTTTTTTACTTTTGGATCAGATAGAATAGCAATATTTACATTACATCTTGATAACAATGTTGGTATACATTCTTTATCAATTCGGTCGTAAATAAGAACATTATGAAGCTTATTCTTACAAACATATTTTTTCATATTGTCTTTTTCTTCTCCATCTCCTACAAAAAGAAAACTGATAGGTATGTTGTCATTATAAATTTCTTTCGCTGCCGATAATATTTCATATACTCCTTGATATTTCATGTAATATCCAGCAAAAACACAAATAAACTGTTGTTTAAAAATAAACTTTTCAATATCTACAGGAAGTTTTTTATCATTCATTAATATATCATATCGTTTACAATCCAAAGGTTGTCCTATCCATGTATACTTATCTCTATCTATTTTCAATTTATCACAAATATATCTATCCCCATATGGCAATGTACAAATTATTTTATTTGCATTATTAAATGCCCATCGTTCAAGTCTAGAAAGTAATCCAAAAAATAGTTTATATATTGAATTTGTATTTTCTGTTTCTAATTCTAACGGCCAAAAATCACGAACTTCAGCTATAAATTTAGCATTATATTTTTTTGCAATTTGAAAAGCTAAAATCCAAACAAATGGATGGGGAGAAGATCCTACCACCCACAATGGTCTTCCAAATTTTTGTTCTATATTTCTAATATTTTTCCAACTTCTAACACAAAATTCTATCATTCCTTTAAATCTATAGATACTAGAATTAAACTTATATTCTCCTGTTTTTACATAAATATAATGGACATTATTATTTATTTTGGATATCGTCACTTTTTTTTGAGAAATATAATTATGTGTAAAATGAGAAAAAGAGGATGCTATTACTACTACATTATATCCTCGTTTAGCAAGCCCAACAGCAAAATTATATTGTCTTGAATAACCTCCATATTTAGGTTCCGATGAATAATGATCTATAATCCAAATAGTATGCATAACTTGTAACCTCCAGACTGACTTCATTCTTCAATAATGCAATTTATATATCTATCCTTTCTGTTCTATATATAGACTCTTTAAAGTCCACTACACAATACCTAAATCCATAATAGTCAGAAAGTTCTCTATTATAACAATCATCTGCAAATGCACGTCCTGCCACTCTTATTCTTTTTGCTGCTATCTTTACCATCCAATTTATGCTTTTTGTCATTTTTATCTTATGATTATTTACCTCTGCTATCGTTTTTACAAGATATGCTGTACTTACTAATTCTTTGTTCTGTGGTGTCAGTATCCCCCCTCTTCCTTCCTCTATTACTAGCCTGATAAATTCACATAAATTATCTACATATATCATACTTTTTTTATTTTGATAATCTGGAAATACTGGCGTCCTTCTCGCTATCTTACTTATTTTCTGATAATTTCCTCTACAGCCTCTTCCATATACAAATGGTGGTCGAATATATGCTACTACAAACTTCTTATCCTCCAGCTTTCTCAGTTCCATATCCCCTTGCAGTTTACTGTCCCCATAAAAGCTCGTTGGCCTTTCTGCATTTCTGTCATTTACCACGTAACAACTATCTCCATATACATTCATCGAACTAAAATACAGAAAATGCTTCACTCCATTCTCTTTTGCATATCCTCCAATTTCTGCCGTCAGATCACGATTTACACTGTAAAACAAATCTCTCATATCTTCTGTGATATGATTTATATGCGCAATCCCTGCCAAATCTATCACCGTCGGATACTTTCTAAAATCTCTTTCTCTCCATTTTCCTTCTTTAGGTGAAACAATATCCACACTATATTGTTCGGGATACCTTTTTAACCATTTATACAGTGCTTCCCCTATATAACTGCCTTCCCCAATTATTAGTATATTTTTCACTTTTTCTCTATCATGCTCCATCACCATTCTATCCATCTTCCCATAGAGTCTGTAAATATCTCCAAGTATTTTCTCTTCATATGCACCCCATATTGAACATCTACTTTTGGAAGTTCTTCCTTTAATAATTGCTTCACTCTTAGATATGGAAGATTCATTCCACCTGCCGCAAAAATGGATACTGTCGCATCAATTCTTGGATTAATCTCCAAAAGCTGTACTTGTCCTTCTTCATCAAATTTAAAATCTAAACCAATGTTTCCATCTAACTCAAGTTTCTTTACCAATTCTTCTGCAATATTTTCTGCTCTTTGATTATATTCCAGTACAGAGGTCTGCGTGATACTCATCAGCATTTGTGTATTGCGTCTTCCTGCTATATACAATACTTTTCCTTTTTCTGCCAACAAATCTATATCATATTCATCCCCTGAAAGATACTCCATCAGTATCAGCTCAGGAAAATTCTGTCCCGATCTTTTTAAACCATCTATCAATATTTCTTTTATCTCTTCATAGGAAACACAAATAGAAGACGGCTTTTCCTTAATAAATCTTTCGAATCTTGACTGGTTCTCATCAATCACACGCACTCCGCGAGAGCCACTTCCTTCCGCTACCTTTATTACAACTGGTTTTTCAGGATAACCTAACTTGGACAATCCCTCTCTTAATTCTTCTAAAGAACTTACCTTGTAATACTTTGGAACTGGAATTTGATTTTCTGACATAAAATCAAATAGCTTACGCTTATTATTTGCAATAGTAACGCTATCACTTTGTGTCATAGATACCAATGTGCCAACCTTTGCAAATACATCCAAATGTTCTAAATACAAAGGAAGTTCTGCCGACATCTGTGGAAGTAAAATATCTACACCTTCCTCTTCACAAATTCGTGCAATTTCTTGTGTATAGTTCATATCTGAAACCAAAGGAATACATCGAAATACATCCACACCATATTGATTGCTCGGATCGTTATCTATATCCCCACCAACCACTTTTATCTTTCTTTCTCCATTATTCTTTAAACATTTGATAATTCCCGGAGCAAACTGAGAACCACTGGCTGTCAACATCACTGTAACCGGACGCAATTCATTGACAAAATTATTCATATCCCTTCCCTCCAGCAGTTTCTATTACTCCAAAAAAATAAGGCGCAAATATATCATCAAATGTCTGTTCTCTCTTTATACACTCTATTTTTTCATTTTTTTTCATATAGATTGGAATATCAGGATGAATGAAGGGTGGCTTATCTACAATGGAATACCCGCCAACATTCTGTATCTCCAAGATATCTCCAACAGCAAGTTTCCCTTGATAGTTAGGAAAAATTACATCCTGCTCCAAACATGTATAACCAACTAAATCAATTGCCTTGTACTCCCTTCCGTTTTTTCCACTACCTAGATTCTTCACGGGAACCTTTTTTAATACACAAATCTCTCCAACATTGTGAATCCCACTGTCAAGCAGTCCAAAAAATTTTGAGCGTATCTCCTTAATATCCAACACAGTGGTATACAATCGAAAATACTTTGACACCACTGTAGTACCCGGCTCAACCACCAGTATCGGTTTCTGTGATTCAGGCAGTCCATTATAGTGTTCCTCCATTTTTCCCGCTACTATTTCTGCATAGTCCTTATAAGAGGGTGGATCGCCAAACTGCTCTTTTAATTCTGGTTCAAGGTGTCCAAACATTCCACTGCCAATATCAATATAATCAAGAGGATAGTCAAAATATGTGTCTGCAATATCCATCAACTTTTCTATCCTCTTTGACCAAGCTATTTTTCCCCTTGCTCTGCTAATATGAAAATGAAGCCCATTGACCTTGATATTTCCTACACTCTGAATTCTCTTCAAGGCTCTGCCAAACTCTCCATTCTCCACATCTAATCCAAAACGCGAATGAAGTCCATTCTCTATATCAAAATTCGCTCGAATCCCCACAGAAAATTCCTTATCTGTATATTGTCTCGCTAATGCCACTACTCTATTGATATCCATAGAATTATCTATATGAAGCAGTCCATGTTCTAAAACACAAGACTCCAAAAACTTACCCTTTCCGGGTCCATTATAAATAATTCTATTATCAGGGTAGCCAATCTTTTTTGCCAAAGTATACTCCATATCAGACACTACCTCTGCAAATCCCCCTAAAGACTTTACTAGTTCACACACCGCGGGAGTATAGTTTGTCTTAAAAGAATAGGCAATCTGAAATTTTGAATAGATACTGCAAAATGCATGTTGTAACTCATAATAATTCTGTATAAATTCATCTGCATAAAATATATAATAAGGTGTTTTTCTTTTATTCTGATCCAATGTGATCACCATTTTTTCCTTCACTAAACTCATTTATTTTCATATCTTTTCTATAAATATTAAGATGAGGCCGATTCAAATAATCGCCATATCCAGTCTGTGCCCTGCGAAATAATATACGAAAAGTAGCAAAAATTATTTTTATATCCAGCAAAAAAGAAACATGCTCCACATAATCCACCTCATATTGAAACTGTTCCTCATAACTTGTATATGCTTTCCCTGATAAACTATCAGGAGGAATCAGCCCTCCCCGTACCTTGTGGCGCCTTCTTTCGTCTACTAAAAAATAAGGCCCATAATACGCAGGCAATGGTCTTGGACCAACAAAAGACATATCCCCCTTTAAAATACAAAAAAGCTCAGGTAATTCATCCAATGATAAGGAACGAAGAACTGCTCCAACCTTTGAAATTCTCTGATCTTCATCAAGAAGATTGCCGTCCTTATCCCGTGCATCTGTCATAGAGCGAAATTTGTAAAGTAAAAAAATCTTCTCATCTTTTCCAATACGCTCCTGTGAGAAAATAATGGGAGTCCCCATTGTAAAATAGATGATACCTGCAATAATGAAACAGACTGGAAATAAAATCACAATCGCTAACAAAGAAAAAATAATATCTAGTGCCCGCTTTATTCCATATCTATACATCCTTATCCTCATACTGAACGAAATACACACTCAAAAGCTTCTGCATAATTACATCCTGCTTGAGCTCCACGATAAGCAGCTAAACCTTCCAACGATTCTTTACTTCTCGGATGAGGATATGAACGCATGACACCTTTATAATATTGTAATGCTTCAAGTTTTATATCAATACCTTCTCTGCCAATCTCAACAAAATAATTAGGTGTAAATCTATTAGCAGATACGTCAAATGACCATTCTGTACTAGAAAGCACTTCCATATACATTAATAATTTAAGTATTGGTATTCCTTGCTTTCTTTGAAAAAGCCTGCTTGCCGCTTGTGCAGCATAACTTGTCATTACATGATCATTATTAGTATCAGATGGATGGTGTGTTATAATCGCTTCCGCCATAAAATTTTCTATACACTGTTCCACAAATTGTACTAAATCTAAATGAGGTACAATATTCATTTTTATATTTGGAAAATCTGCACTATAAATAGTTTCAACTCCCAATGTACGCAATGCATTTCTCTGATCATTTGCAAGTGTATCAGAAATATTAACTCTCGCAGCAGCGTGATTTGCCATTGTACAAATTGCAACTTTATCTCCATTCTCTATTAATTTGTGTATTGTTGCCCCAGCACCTAAAACTTCATCATCTGGGTGTGCAATCACTAATAAATAATTCATATATCCTCCTCAAATAATTAACCATTATAAATTATACTCTCAATAATTTATTTTATATTATCAAATGTAACAAACATACAAAATCTTTGTAAATAGCATTATAAGATACTATCACCTATTATCCAAAAGCTCTATTCCCAGATAAACAATTGTTTTTCGATTCATAAACTCCACTTCTACCTCTGCAATTCTTTTATGCAGATTTATCTTGCTTATCATGCCATCCATATTTTTAAGTGGTCCTGATATAATTTTTATTTCCTTTCCTTCTCCGACACTGACCTTAGAAAGTGCGACCTCATGCCATGGCATCTCTTCTTTTATATTGTCTTTATCAAAAAATGCTTCCTTCTTCTGCTCTGTGATATCATCATTCCCAAGAAGCCTCTCCAACCACTCCACATCTCTGTCAGGAAGCTCCGTAAAATATTCTATATCCCGCCCAAGCAGTCTTGCATAGGAAGGCACTTTCTTAAGCTCCAGATACATTCCTTTCACATTATCAGATACAATAAAAACATATCCCGGCAATAGTTTTTCATGAATATCCATCCATCTGCCATGAAATTTCTTTTTTATATGTCTTGTAAGATGGAAACACCTGTCATAATACACATCTGACAAAACACTTGTAATATAAGCCTCTGTTTTATCTTCCATACCTGATGCCACCTGCAAAACATAGTACATGATAACTCCCCTTATCTTTATCCTTCATTTCTATACATTTTCACTTAAATTCATAAAATCAAGATACAAACATATCCGATCACAGAACTTCTGTATGAAACTATACAAAACTGTCTATACTATTAAAAATAATACTGGCGCAGCTACATACCATAAATAATTCTGAGCAGGCTTCGCCATCTATGCTTTTTGGCATAGCTTTTATCTGTTATAAATATTTCGGATATGCTCATACTCGAAGAATTCAAGTGCCCCTGCTTCAAGAATCTTCTCTTGTAATCTTTTACTTTTTTTCTGTATATATTTGTGATATAATTTTTTAAATAATAACTCGTCTAAATCCTATTTCATACAAAATTAATTAAGATACATAATTTCTATATTATTGTATATAATAAATCGTCTAATTTTTGTTCTTAAAGAAAATCTTCACCTAACCTGATGAAGATCCTCTCTTTTTATCTCTATCCTTGTTTCTATTCTGCCCTGTATTACCTATATATCTGAATAGTACACATAACATTATTATTTATTCAACACAACACCCAAGATCTTACATCCATTGAGTTCCATCTGTGTCTTTGCCTTCTGCGCCTGCTCATAGGGCACCATCTCACGCTCCATCACCAACACAACACCATCTGTAATGCGAGCTGCCACCAATGCATCTGCAACTTCTCCCACCGCAGGCGTATCTATTATAACACAGTCATACTTCTCGCGTAAAGTGTGAATTAACTTTTGGTAAGCATCTCCAGATAAAAGCTCAGATGCATTTTTGCTGGGCGCACCTGATTCCACTAGATACAACTTCTCCACACTGGTCTCACATATAATATCTTCCACCTGCACTTTACCACTCAGGTAATCAAGCAATGTCTTTCTCACACCTGTCACTTCATAAATATCAGAAGAGACCGCCTCTCTCAAATTTGCATTGACATATACACAAGACTTCCCTGCGGCAGCCACAGCACATGCTGTCTGAAATGCCACAAAAGACTTCCCTTCCTTACCCATCACACTGGTAAAAGTAATAGCTTTTCCTTCTTTGTTTACATTCTCCAGATTTGTGCGTAGCGCACGGAATGCTTCAAATGTCTTATAATCCAGCTCTTTTGTCTGCTTAATTGTAATCTTATCCATCATTTCCCTCATTTCTGCGCTGTTTTGCCCGCATACTGGTTCAGCCTTGCTTTCTTATTCTTTCTGCCTGCTTTTACTTGATTCTCCTCACCTTCCATCACAGGGATCGAGGCCAACACAGGCAGATCAAGATAAAATGCAACATCTTTTTCATCTTTAACGGTAGTATCCAAAATTATCATAAAGAAGATAAAACCTGCAGCCAAAAATCCGCCAAGAACACCTCCAAGCAGTATATATTTAATCCCACTCTTTATCACTCCCATAATAGAATTGACTTTCTTTTCTGGCTCTTTTAAATCTTCCAATGCCTTCTCTTTCACCTCAAGAGATTCATTTAGTTCATCAATGCTCTCTGTATTATTTTTCTGTGTATTCTCATAGCTAAGCTCTACGGTAGAATAGAAGGATTCTGTCACTCTCTGCATCTCATGAGATCCGACATTATTCACAACTGTTGACTGATAATTGGTGAAACATTTCTCTACTAACTGAAGCAGCTCTTTACAAGCCTTCTCGTCCTTGTGGAGTACACGGATATTGATCATACGATTATTATAATCCACCGTCACATTAAGAATCTCTTGAAGATAACGAAGCTCCATCTCCTCCTTCATATTATCTTGAAGATAATTGAACATTGTTCCGTTGGTTGCCATGGAGGAATATGCATTTAATACACTGTTAGCAATATCTGGATTCTGATAAGTAGATTCAAGAATAATCTGATAATCTGTATCAATATAATACTGTACTACACCGACCTGCACATCAAAAGGATTCAACTGCATCAGAACAGATTTTTCATTATACTCTTCCTGTCTCTCAATGCTGGTATTCAGATTTTCTATTTCCTTTTCCAACTGCTTTTTATCCTTCTCATATTCTTTCAGTTTGTCTACATACTCCTCTTCCTGCTTCTCAATCACCTCAGGATTATTAAGGTTCTGCATCATTGGTATCACTTTATAAGCGCCAAGCAGCACAGCTCCCACCACTCCAGCTGCAATCATGATCCAGATCTTCTTAAGCATTGTTTTGATAAGCTGAATCAAATCAATTTCTCTTTCATAAGTCTGCTGTTCCATTCGTCTCCTCTTCTCCTTCTCTTCCTTCCGAATTTTCCCTTTTTATATCGTATATTTATTTTTCACAGTGGTCATGAACTCTTTGGATGATACGTCGGCACAATCTCTTGTATAAATCGCCTGATCTCATCTGGCTCCTGCTCCACCACCTGTTTTAAATGCTCAAGCTGAATGAAAAATTTATCCTCGTCAAGTACAATTGGTTTCCCAATATGTATCAACTTGTTTTCTGTATCCTGAAGCCCTTCCTCATCCATTAAAAGCTCCTCGTACAATTTCTCACCCGGCCTTAATCCTGTAATTTCTATCTTGATATCTTCGTCGGGAATCAATCCTGACAGACGAATTAAATTCTTTGCCAGATCCATTATTTTCACAGGCTCACCCATATCCAGCACAAAAATCTCTCCGCCGTGCGCCTTTGCTCCTGCCTCCAGCACCAGCGATACCGCCTCTGGTATAGTCATAAAATAACGAATAATATCCGGGTGTGTAACCTTGACAGGCCCACCCATCTCTATCTGTTTTTTAAAAAGCGGAATTACACTTCCGTTGCTACCCAAAACATTTCCAAAACGAACTGCCACAAACTCTGTATCAGAATGTCTGTTGTAGGTCTGCACAATCATCTCACAGATACGCTTGGATGCACCCATAATATTGGTCGGATTCACTGCCTTATCAGTGGAAATTAACACAAACTTATCCACGCCGTAACGATCTGCCGCCACAACGGTCTTCCATGTGCCAAACACATTATTCTTGATTGCCTCATTCGGACTGTTCTCCATCAGAGGAACATGCTTGTGCGCTGCGGCATGATAGACCAAATTGGGATGATACGTCTCAAAAATCACATTCATACGTGCTGAATTACGCACAGAGGCTATCAGCACCACCAAATTCAGTTCGGGATATTTGCCTATCAGTTCCTGCTGAATATCATAAGCATTATTTTCATAGATATCTACTATAATAAGCTGTCTTGGCTGGTGTGCAGCTATCTGACGACAGAGCTCACTTCCTATGGAACCACCCCCGCCTGTCACCAAAACTACCTTATCCCGAACATAGCCCATCACTTGACTTAAATTAACTGACACTGGATCTCGACCCAAAAGATCCTCTATCTCCACCTTCCGCAGCTTGCTGACACTAACCTCACCTGTCATAAACTGATACATGCCGGGAAGAATCTTAAGTTCACAGCTTGTCTCCTTGCAGATATCAATAATTTCCTTTATCTCTCTTTTTTTCACAGCGGGCATAGCAATGATAATCTGATCGATCGACATGCTCTCGACATAGTGCAAAATCTTAGTTCTGTCTCCCACAACCTTGACACCATGAATATATCGCCCTACCTTCTCAAAATCATCATCAATCACACAGGAAACCTTAAAATTCAGATGCTCGCTGGTCATAATCTCCTTGATTATCATATTTCCCGCCTCTCCGGCTCCGATAATCATAGTATTCATTCCCTCGGACGCAATTCGTTTCTTCCTTCGCACCATCCGCATAAAACGATAGATAAACCGGCTCATGGTAATCAATAACACAAACACCATACCATAAAGGAAATAAAAGCTTCTAGGTGGAGACATACCCATTAGCTGCATCCCCACTATCTGAAATAGTGATGTAATCACACACGCCGTCACGACATTCTGCATCTCTGTCACTCCGGCAAATGCCCACAAACTGTGGTAAAGTCGAAAAAAATAGAAAACAATCACTGTAACAAGAATGTTTATCGGGAAATACTGCCATACCATCTCGATATATTTCGGCTCTATCTGACTATAGCTAAATTCAAAGCGCAGCAAAAGTGCCAGTGCACTTGCCACCAAAATCGCTGCTATATCATAAGATGCCAAAAATACCCTTCGAAACAGAAGCTTATAATCGCGCACCCTCTTACTCATCACTCCGCCCTCACTTTATCGTATCTTCTTTAGTATACCTCTTTTTTCCATTTTACACAAGCTAAAATAACAGAAATCAGCAGGATTCCCATAAATACGCCAACACTGTCTATCATAACATCCTTAAGTTCACCACTTCTGCCCGGCACAAAACGCTGATGAAATTCATCGGTACATGCATAAAGAATACCAGCAACAAACGCCAAAGGCAAACGAAATATTTTCCATTGTTCTGGTATATACTCTCTCATACAGAGAACTAAAAGCACTCCCAGAATGGCGAATTCTGTCATATGTGCAGCTTTTCTGAGCAGATGTTCTGTAAAGCCTCCCGAAAATATCGGTCCCATCACAGGAATGTCTATGACAAATTCCTGTATTTTCTGAAAAAGCCCTCCGCTTAGACTCGCCGATTCTACCGCGGGCTGCGAGGAAAAGAAAAAAATAATTCCCATCCACAGTACTGTCAACAATGTAACAATATAGACGCGATATGTCTTAGCTTTCATCACATACCTATGCCTTTCTTCTTTTTCATTCTCAATCATCTGTCAAGATTAGCCTTCTATCACTTTTATTCTTCTAGCATAATCTTCCATTACACAACAAAAACCACCTCACAATAAGGCAAAGACTATCTTCGCCTCCCTGCAAGTGGTCTTAATACCAACAATATAGTATGTCACTGATTTATACTATAGCAAGCTTGTCACAATTCGTCAAGTACTAATGAAAAAAACCTGCTATATATAGCCTATATATCATTTATTTACATTGTAGCTAGTTTTCTCTGTGAAAGGTCCGCCTCTGAGAACTGCTCATAATTCTCTGTGCGGACCTCTCCCAACACAGACATACAAAACCAGCCTGTCTACTCTTCTGCTATCTCTATTTTTAATTCTACCAACTGTTTTTCATCTACCACATTAGGCGCCTCTGACATTAGACAAGAAGCATCCTTTACCTTCGGGAAGGCGATCACGTCTCGGATGTTATCTTCTTTTGCCATCAACATAACCAAGCGGTCCAGTCCATAAGCAAGTCCTGCGTGAGGGGGTACACCATACTGGAAGGCATCTAGCAAAAATCCAAATCTTTTATGTGCACTTTCTTTTGAAAAGCCAAGCACCTCAAACATCTTCTCTTGAATATCACTCTGATAGATACGTACACTACCTCCGCCGATCTCTGTGCCATTCAGGGTAATATCATAAGCTTTTGCTCGCACTTTCCCCGGATCGGTGTCCAAAAGTGAAATATCTTCATCCATTGGCATAGTAAACGGATGGTGCATTGCCACATATCTGTTTTCCTCTTCTGAATACTCTAATAGCGGAAACTCCACTATCCACAGAAATTGATACTCATCTTTTTTCAGCAGATCAAGTTGTCTGGCAATCTCTAATCTGAGCGCTCCAAGAACAGAATAGACAATATTGCTCTTATCCGCAGCAAAGAGAAGGAGATCACCCGGTTTTCCTTCTAAGCGCTCCACAATTGCAGTAAGCTCGTCTTCTGTCATAAATTTGGCAAAGGAGGATTTATAGGTCCCATCCTCATTGATACTTAGGTAGGCAAGCCCTTTTACCCCGTAGCCTTTTGCAAATTCTACCAGAGCATCAATCTTTTTTCTTGGCATATTGCCCTGTCCATTAGCATTGATACCACGAACAGCTCCCCCATTATCCAATGCACTGGTAAATACTCCAAAACCACAGCTCTTTACCAGATCAGAGATATCTTTTAACTCCATCCCAAAACGGATATCCGGCTTGTCAGAGCCAAATCGCTCCATCGCTTCCTTCCATGTCATTCTGGGAATCGGAAGAGGAATCTCCACATTAAGTACTTTCTTAAATAATGTAGCGAGCAATCTTTCATTTACATCAATCACATCATCCACATCAACAAAAGAAAGTTCCATATCAATCTGGGTAAATTCAGGCTGACGATCTGCTCTTAGATCCTCATCACGATAACATCTGGCTAACTGAAAATAGCGATCATAGCCAGCACACATTAAAAGCTGCTTAAAAAGCTGTGGAGATTGTGGCAATGCATAGAAATTCCCCGGATGCACACGGCTTGGCACCAGATAATCTCTTGCTCCTTCTGGAGTACTCTTGCAAAGTGTCGGTGTCTCAATCTCCAGAAACCCCTCGTCAGCAAGAAATGTTCTTGTCAAGGTGGCAATCTGGCTTCTCATTTTTATATTTTTCTGCAAGTCTGGTCTTCTTAAGTCCAGATAGCGATATTTTAACCGAATTTCTTCTTTGGTCTGAGAGTCTTCTTCGATCGGAAAAGGAGGTGTTTGTGCCTCGGAAAGAATACGAAGCTGTGTCACTCTAATCTCGATCTCCCCTGTCTCCATCGATTCATTGACTGCGCCGGAACGTGCTTCCACTCTGCCTACAACGGCAATCACAAATTCACTTCGCAATGTCTCTGCCTTGGCAAAGCCCTCCTCTCCCACATCATTGCTGTCAAGCACCAACTGCAGGATACCAGAGCGATCTCTCAGATCAATAAATAGTAAACTTCCTAGATTTCTTCTTTTCTGCACCCAGCCCATCACTGTAACTATCTCGCCAATATTAGCTTTTGACAACTCTGTACAGCGATACGTCCGCTTTAAACCGTTCATTGACTCTGCCATATTCTCCCTCATTTCCGCGTTTTACGCATTACTTATTCCATCGATACATAAAGAACCTGATTGTTGTAGATTATATTTGGCTCCGCAATTGATCCTGATTGGCTGAATAAATTTCTGTATACCAGTATGGACGTCCAAGATACCTCTCTGTGGTAGTACAGAATGTATCTCCTTCTTTTACACGGATCAGCCGAAAACCATCTGGTATATCAGAATATACCAGAGCCTTAGCATTATTTCCATACAACATAGCAGTGGCTACATCAAAGATATCTAACACAACATATGGCTGTTCTAGATGGAATCCTTATAAAACTCCTTATAATCCAAATAGCCTTCCTTTGCCAATTGTTCTTTTTGATGTTTTTTATTTTTATTCATACGTGCAAGAAAGACCTGCACACCTTCTTTACGTGCCTGCTGTGCTTCTTTAATCACTTGGCATAATTTATCTCCACTAATTCCTTTTTCTATCAAAAAGGCAATCTTTTTATTCTCACCCGGAATCTGGAAATCCTGTTCCATCAACAACAGTACAATTCTCTCAAAACCTATGGAAAAACCACATGCCGGGGTATCTGTCCCTGTAAATTTTCCCACCATCTTATCATAGCGACCTCCTCCTGCGCAGCTTCCGCCATATTCTGGGATAGCGATCTCAAAAATAGTTCCTGTGTAATAAGACATGCCGCGCACCAAGGTCGGATCAAATATAATCTCAAACTTCGCTTCTTTCGTCCCACCGACACTCTTAATAATCTCCCACAGATTCTCCTTAATTTCTGGTTCCAGATATTCTCCTAACTGCTCTGCAAGATAGAAAAGCCCGTTATCTCGTCCTTCCATTCCTTTAAAAAGTGACGAATATTTGTCTATCTGCTCTTGAGTATAGCCACATGCAAGCAGCTCCTTCTCCACACCAGAAAGACCAATCTTGTCCATCTTATCAAGAATAATAAATACCTGCTCATAGTCTTCCTCAGCAAAACCACTGTAAGCAGCCATCGCTTTTAATATTCTTCTCTCATTAATACGAACCTCAAAGTTTTCAAAGCCCAGCCTGCCAAGTGTTGTAGTGGTTGCGAGAATCAGCTCTATCTCTGCCAGATTGGTAGGCTCTCCAAAAATATCAATGTCACATTGATAAAGCTGGCGATAGCGCCCTCTCTGCGGCTGATCTGCTCTCCACACGCTGCCAATCTGAAGTGCCTTAAAAGGAGAAGGCAACTCATTTACATGATTCGAATAAAACCGTGCCAACGGGACCGTCAAATCATAGCGAAGGCCGCTGTCTGTTAGATCTCTCTCCTCCTTCGCCGTCTCAAGCTTAAGCTTCTCCCCGCGCTTGAGAATCTTATAGACCAATTTTTCATTATCCCCACCCTGCTTGCTGGATAGATTCTCAATATGCTCCACACAGGGAGTCTCAATGGCAGAAAAGCCAAAGGCTCCATATGTCTCCTTAATCACCCGAATCAAATAATCGCGGATCTGCATCTCTCGCGGCAAAATATCCTTCATACCTTTTACTGGTTTTTTAATTAATGTCATATGTTCCTCATTTCTATGCTGTTTTCCTTGTTTCATTGATACTTTGCATATATTCCCTTATTTTTGCAATGCTTTTCACATACTTCAAGTTTGTATCCGCGCTGCATTCACAAACTTTTAGGTGAAAGATGAAAAAACTTCCACTCTTTTCCTTTATATCTACGGAACATTATACGTTTCGCATTTCGCTATGTCAAGTCATATTTCTTACATACAGGTCTCTATATCCTTGATTTGATATTTCTATATATACCAGAAAAATTCTGCGTAAAAATGCGGAACTTTCTCTACAGTCTGAACAGCTCTTCTCTAAAAAAGGAAACATATCTTCATAGTTACTGTCTCTAAATTCTATGGGAACATTACATTTTCCATTTTCAATCTTTTTCTTATCATTATCTGACAACCCTTTCATCGTTAAATCACTTATCACTCCTGTACCTTCATATGTACTTGCCAGAAGCCTCCGTATGGTTTTGATCTCGGCTCAGAGGATTATATAACAAAACCATTTAATATGAAAATACTTCTGCGGTGCATAGGATTGTGGATGAGAGTCTGTATAGCCAGTCCGCTGTTTTCTTCCGTCACCCTACTTGCGCTTAGTGAAAAACATAACGGATACTAAGCTCGTGAAATGCCTCGCTAAATATCAACGTTTTTCAATAGGTTAGGTTCCTTGAGGAAAACAGCGGACTGGCTATACTTCTTTATTGAATAGTTCCGTTTTTCTCTTAATATACTCTTTTATTTAAGCTCCCCCACTGCACACTGAAAATGAATTGTCAAAATATCTTCCATCCGGTTCATACTGACCACCATTCCATCTGCCATCCATCTAATATTTCTGCTTCCTCCTTCCGATACCCCCACATCTCTGATCGGATCGACACCCATTATATCTGTGACCCGCTCTTCCCATTCCTGAACTTCTGTGTCCACAACCTTTCGTTCCCCATCAACGATCCAGAGAGACACAGATTCCACTGTTCTATCCTTCCCACAGGTCGTAAATATCTTATAGTTATCTCCATATATATCTGTCTGATATATCCTCCCAATATAAAAGGATTTATCATCTGTCCAATTTTCTTCCCCTCCGCCAAGCAAATTCGCCGTGTCCTCATCTTTCATCCCCAACATATCCATCAAATCTTTCAGATCTAAAATATGATCTTCTTCGAGCTGTATCCCTCCCTCGACCTGTTTTAGCGTCTCTGTCTGCTCATCTTCCTCAGACTGTTTTAAAGTCTCCGCCTGTGTGTTTCCCTCAATCTGTTTTGGGATCTCTGATTGTTCATTTTCCCTGATCTGTTCCAGAGACTCTGTCTGTATCTGTCCCGTCTTTGATGGCTTTTCCTCTGATAGACTGCAGCCTGTCAAACATATTGCACATATTGCTAAAAACAAATACTTTCCTTTCATTTTCATAAACACCTCTCCTCCTGTTAGCCCTTTTTATTTATAGATTATTTTAAACAGAAGAAAGTTTCAAAACAAAAATAATAAAATAACAAGGAAGTTGCTTTATTATCAGATTCAAAAAATGTGTTTCATGACAAAACAAAATAGATCGTTTGCTTTCCACTCAAATTAGAGTTACAATAGAAAGAAATCAGAACAGGAGATCATACCAAATGAACACAGACTATAGTTATAACAAACGTTGTCTTTTTAAAAATGGACAACCGTGGTTCCCAGTGATGGGCGAGATGCATTTTAGCAGATACAGAGAGGATCTATGGGAAGAATCCCTGCGCAAAATAAAGGCTGGTGGCGTCGAAATTGTGTCCTCCTATGTTATTTGGATTCATCATGAAGAAGAGGAAGGTATCTTCGACTTTAGCGGCTGCAGAAGCTTAAAAAACTTTCTGTCTATATGTCAAAAGATAGGCATATCCGTGTTCCTCCGTCTGGGCCCATGGGCACACGGCGAGGTGCGAAATGGCGGATTCCCGGATTGGCTTCTAAAAAAAGATAACATACAGCTTCGCAGCAACGATATGCTCTATCTAGGATATGTCCGGCAATACTGGGAACACATCTATAATCAGGCAAAAGGCTTTATGCATAAAGATGGTGGACCTATCATTGGAATACAAATCGAGAATGAATATGGACATGTTGGCGGACTTAGGGGAGAAGCAGGAGAAGCACATATGCGCACCTTGACTGCTATGGCAAAAGAGATCGGATTTGATGCGCCTTTCTATACCGCCACTGGATGGGGCGGTGCATGCATTGGGGATCTGCTTCCTGTGATGGGAGGATATTGTGAGGCGCCATGGGATCAGAGGATTACAGAGCTAGAACCAAATGCCAATTTCGTCTTCAGTTATCTGCGAAATGATTCCCAGATTGCCTGTGACCATCATATAGGTCAGGAAACCACTTTCGATGAATCCTTATACCCTTACCTAACTGCAGAACTGGGTGGTGGAATTCAGGTAACATCCCACAGAAGACCTGTGGCAAGAGGAAAAGATATCGGGGCAATGTCCATTGCAAAGCTTGGAAGCGGGGCGTCTTTACTTGGTTATTACATGTATCACGGAGGCAGCAATCCCAAGGGAAAACTTACCACCTTGCAGGAAAGCCGCGAGACTGGATACGCCAATGACCTCCCTGAGATCAATTATGATTTTAATGCACCAATCAGACAATATGGAACCATCTCTGACACCTACAGAGAAATCAGACTTCTGGCTCTTTTCCTTCAAGATTTTGGCGCAGAGCTTGCCACCATGGAGACAGATATTCAACCTCCTGCCGTACTACCAAACGATCTTCACACTCTCAGGCTATCTTGCAGGCATAATAAGGACAGGGGATATATTTTCTTTAATAATTATCAAAGACGTTATCGCATGAAACATCACTCCGCTGCCATTTTAACTGGAATCTATGCCGATAACTCTGTACAATTTCCACCAGTGGATATTCACGATGGCGATTTTGGTTTCTTCCCCTATCGAATGAAGCTTGGAAATGCCTGCTTACATACTGCTCTTGCCACACCACTTTGCAGACTTAAGACAGAGAAACAAGACACATGGATATTCTACGGAAACTGCGAAACAAACGATGACCCCTTTTGCTGGGAAGGAGACGATCGAGCTGATATCATCTTGTTATCTAAAAAAGATGCTCTTCTGGCTGGAAAAATTACACTTGATCAAGATTACCTAATTCTCGCAGATGGATTTGTATGGGAAGAAAATGGCTTGGTACGAATAACAGGAGAAAACCATACAACAATAAGAGTTTTTCCTGAAATTCCCAGCGAAAAATTGTCTGGCTTTTCCAAATGCGGCAAAGATGGACGTTTTACCATATATGAAAGAGTTATCAACAACACTCCGACGGCTGTAGACATCTCATTACTATCTAGGGAAGAAGAATGTGCAAAATATCAAATATTACTTTCCTATAATGGAAAGAAAGATGGATTAAAGGGAAGAGACACTCTTTTAAACCTTTCTTATTCTGGAGATAAAATCGAGATCTATGCCAATGGTGAAAAAATTAATGACCATTTCTATACCGGTCAGGACGTCCCTATCAGTCTTCGATATTTTAACTATCCAGAACAACTGGAAATTATCATATATCCATTATATAAAGATGCAAAGGTATTTTTAGAAACATGGCCCGACATCAAAGATAAAATGGTATGTAATCTGGACAGCGCAGAAACTATAGAGCTATATTGGTAATCATTTTTTATACAAGATAGATTTGAATCATTATCCTAAGAAAAAAATATATATCGCCAGCTCTGTAATTTCCTCTATCACCCTGAATGAATGATACCTTCTTTATGCCTTTATAAAGCAGCGAATTGTTTTCTAAATTACAAAAACAAATCCGCTGCTTTATTTCTCGTGTTATTAAATAACTGAATGATATCAACACAGTCTTCTGCTTTTCAATAATACTCTCTACTTCATCCATCAACTTTTCTACATACTCTGTTATCTGATCTAATACATAGCCTTTTCTGTACATATTTAAAATATTATTGTACTTTCAGCATCCCTGTATAGATTGGACTCTTTATTTTTTTATTCTCTGTCTTCTTTCTTATTCTCATTCTTGATCAATATTTGATAAATCAACATAGCGAAGCTTGATGCCAACATAGTTTCCACAATATTATTGATATATCTATTTAGATCAATGCCTTTCATGTTGAAAAAAATGTGAATTATTATTAAAATAACCATTACTATTGCTACTGCGATTGCTCCTTTAAAAAAATTCTTCATAACTTCCTATTCCCTTTCCAAAAATAAATTTATATACTATAAGATAGTATACAAAAGAAAACAGCAAATTTTTCAAAACAGTCATAAAATATCCAAATTCGTGAATAAGTGCAGATTTTTATTTATAAGGCACACATTTATTCATCATTTTCGCAGGACAATACTTGATACAAGGAATGATATAAAGTATAATTAAGAAAGTAAATATCGAAAAAAGGAATATATTAACATGTTACTATCCGCTTTTCACCTTTCTCTTGGTATTCGTAATGTATGGCCTCAGCATATGAGCCTCAAAGCATTTATCCTTCTCTATATGCTGCTGTTGCTAGCCGGAATACCTATAATGCTCTTGTCCCTTATACCATATGGCCTGTTTGGTATTCCAGCGGCAATTTGTATTTATGGATTAGTTGCTTACCGGGATACCACCGCCCAAAATGTTTGTATGGGCATCATTGGATTTGTACTTACTATTGTGACAGATAATCTTCTGACTAATACCCTATATATGCTAATTCCCCGATCTTTTGGTGTCAGCCTGATCTACACTTTTCTGTTTTACTTGATTACGTTGCTTTGTGGCAAACTACTCAAAAAACTATTACTTTCGGGAAAAAGTGTTTTACGCCATCAGCCGACATGGTATCTGATTGACGCCGGATTGCTGCTCCTTATCACCATCTATCTGTTCGATAATTTGATTCCGGGACAAAACGGCTCTATCAGCAAAATGATATATAACAATATTCTGCATGTTACAGGGTATCTACTTGTTATACTTTTTTTGTTTCTGGCTATGCGTTGTTCCTATCTGGAGAAAATACAGACAGAGGCAAAACAAAAAGCCTTGCAGGATTTACAGGACTACACACATAATTTAGAAATTATGTACAATAGTTTACGTTCCTTTAAACATGATTACGTTAATATTTTACTCTCTATGTCCGGCTATATTGCAAATAACGATATGGACGAATTAAAGCAATTTTTTGAATCGAAAATATTCCCCACAAAGAATCTGATTGATCAAGGTGACTACAAACTCAATCAGCTTAGTAATATTGGTGTGTTGGAAATCAAAAGCTTGCTCTCCGCAAAACTCATTTATGCCCATGAATCAGGAATTGATGTCACGATTGACATTCCTGACAGAGTGGACAGTTTTCCAATGGACACGGTAGACCTTGCCAGAATACTGGGAATTTTTTTAGACAATGCGATGGAAGCCGCACCTACAGCAGAACAGCCACAAATAGGCTTAAATATCATTCAGCATAAAGCTGGCGTGTCAATCATCATAAGCAATCGCTTTCAGGATAATGGCATAATATTGCATAAGTTAAAGCAACATGGCTTTAGCACAAAGACCGGACATCAGGGAATCGGACTTTCCAACGCCCAGAAAATTATCAGTTCCTATGACAACGTGCTGCTTGAAACAACCATGCAGTGCAGCTGTTTCACACAGTGTATGGAACTTGCTAATAGAAAGGAGTGACATCATTGTTAGATATTTTTGTGTGTGAAGATAATGTCATACAACGACAAGCTATCGTGCAAACCATTCAAAATACCGTTCTGATAGAAGAACTTGATATGCAGCTTGTATTAGATACAGGAGATCCTTATGCATTGCTAGAAATACTCAAAACTAACCTAAACACCGGCATTTATTTCCTTGATATAGACTTAGGCAGCGATATAAACGGAATGAAATTGGCACAGCAGATCAGATTATATGACCCTCGTGGTTTCATCGTATTTATCACAGCTCATTCTGAACTAAGCTTTATGACCTTCCAGTACCGGGTGGAGGCAATGGACTTCGTATTAAAAGACACTCCTGCCGAAGCGCAAGTGAAAATAAGAGAATGTCTGTTAAATGCAATGGAACGCTATACTCTACAGACCAACAAGACACACAAAGTCTATACGATCGAATCCGGCGAGCGAAAAATCAGCATAGACTATGATGATATCTTATTTTTTGAAACTTCCAGCAACATACATAAAGTCATTCTCCATGCGAAAGAGCGACAAATAGAATTTTTTAGTACCATAAAAGAATTGGCAAATGATTTAGGTAATGATTTTGTGCGCTGCCATCGGTCATTTTTGGTCAATAAAAAGAGTATAAAAGAAGTAGACACGAAAAACCGAATCATCTATTTTACCAATGGAGAAACTTGCCTGATGTCCACACGCATGATGAAAGGACTATAAAAGTAAAGTATAAAGATATCAAGAAATATTATTTTTCCCAAAATTTCTCTAAGCATAAAAACTACCCCTAAAATAGTAGATTTTATATTGAATCTGACTGCTTTAGGGGTAATGTAATTTCTTCGTTTCTTTCTATCCTTGGCAGTTATCCCAGATCATCCAACAACATTTTCACCGCCTTCGACAAGTTCTGGATGCTTCCAGCTGCTCATATTCTGATGTCCCGCACTTAGTGCACCATCAACGGGAATCGCCGCACCTGTGATGTACCGAGCCATATCACTTGCAAGAAACAACGCCAGATAGGCACATTCATTGGGATCTCCCATTCGTCCAGCTGGACAATCCGCCGCAAAAAATGCCATAGCTTGTTCCGGTGCATCGCCAAAAATACTTGTTTTGGTATAACCGGGGCAAATGACGTTGACAGTAATGCCATATTTCGCATAGTCCAGTGCTGCAGCACGAGTCATGCCCACTACACCAAATTTCGTTGCAGTATATAATGCCTGTCCCCGCTGGGGCACCAGTCCAGCGATGGAGGCAACGTTGATAAGGAATCCTCCCCGACTATGAGTTTTGAAGATTGCCTCCGCGCCATACTTCATTCCAGCAAATACACCCTTACTATTAATATCAAAAATTTTCTCGTATTCTTCTACATCATATTCGTGCAGTGGCGTACCACCCATACCGATACCTGCGTTGCTGACCAAACCATCCAAACGGCCATAATGGTTGACTGCAGTATCCACCAGCCCTTCGATCTCCTTCACACGGCTACAATCCGTCCGAACAAAAACAGCGTTTCCACCATTTGCCCGAATCTCATCCACCACAGCTTGTCCCTGCTCTTGGCTACGAGCTGCACAGACCACCTTCATCCCGTGTTCTCCAAATACTGTAGCAATCGACCTGCCAATCCCACGGCTTGCACCAGTAACAATTGCAACCTTTCCCTTTACGCTGCTAAAATCCATCACTCAAATCCTCCTTTTATTTATGTACAGATAATTAAATAAAATATATCTGTTGATTTTGAAATAATTATCATGTTAAACAACATTATGACAAATCAATGAACAATCTTCCACTATCTGTATCTATTTAACAATTTCGCTCAATTATCAAAAATAAATAGAATCATAAAAACTGATGCCTATATGCACTATACTCATAAAATTATTTCACTGACACAAATTATACCTTTCCAATTTCATGTAACCATTCAATTTCATCATGAATTGTTTCCCGGTAAGAACGTGATGTATATCCCAATTCACGTCTCGCTTTTGAGGAGTCAAAATTGTTATTCCGAGAAAGATTATAAATTTCATACTTGGTCAATGCTGGTGTTTTTCCTTTTCTCTTTGCAAGCAGTTCTAAAATTTTTGCAGCAGTCATTGCAATCCGGCGCGATAAATAGATCAATGGCTTCTTGCAATTCCCTTCCTGTGCGGACAATGCTGCAAATTCGGGATAACTTACCACTTCATTTGCAAGTATATAACTTTCTCCAGTTTTTCCTTTCTCCGCAGCGAGAAATAGTCCATTCGCAAGATCACGAACATCACAGAGGTTAAAAGTCCCTGCAACTCCAATCCGTGTTTCTCCATGCAGCTGCATCAACATTCCTTTTGTAACAGGTCCTATTGCATAATCTCCCGGTCCAAGAATACCGCTTGGCATTACAATGCAGGCATTCAATCCCCTCTTCCGCACTGCGTCCAGCACACACTGGCTGGCAATTGCCTTGGACTGCCCATACACACCAACAACCTTTGTCTCGTCAAAATGTTCTGGTTCCACCATTTTCTGTCCATGTGGCAATTCAGGAATTGTACCAGTACTACCCACATAAACAAGTTTCTTACATTCTGGATGCTGCAGACAACAGTCGATGATATTCATGGTTCCCTTCACATTGACATTCATAACCAGCTCCCGACGTTCCTCTCCCAGTGCCACCATACTTGCACAATGCATAATGATCGTTTCTGTCTGAGGCGGAATCTCAAAAAATTTTTCCAATGAATTTTTGTCACAGAGATCACCCTCATAACACTCAATTTCACTGGGAATATAACATTTCATTTTATCGTTCGGCAAGACCAATGCCCTAGCATTCATTCCGCGTGCCACCATCTGTCGGCAGACCTCCCCGCCAAGATAACCCGCCGCACCCGTAATCAGATACAAAGTATTCATCCGTTTCGTCCTCCCTAAATTCTCCTGATATTATATAGCTGCAATATTAATGTACAGATGATTAAATATTGTATATCTGTTGATTTATCCTAGCATCTGTATTATACTGAATATTACAGCGACAAATCAAGAAACAATCTTACAACATCTGCTAGATAAAGGACAGATTATCACAATCTGTTGAAGAAAGGAACAAAGACATGAAAACTGATGCCCGCGTGCGATATACACGCAAGATCATTCAGGAAACTTTTCTGGATCTATTAAAGGACAAGCCCGTTTCGAAAATCACAGTAAAAGAAATCTGCGACAAGGCACAAATTAATCGCGGAACTTTTTATAAACACTATCAAGACTGTTATGATCTATTGGAGAAAATTGAGACAGAAGGTATTCAGGAATTTGAAAAAATGCTGGCCGCCATCGAGGCTACCGGCGCACATGCCGCAGTAATTGCCATACTGAGCACATTACGCAGCAAAAGCCAGCTGATCCAATCCATAAGTACACCTATGAGTGAACAACAATTTATTCAAAAGTTATCTGGCTGTTGTTTGCTCTATATACGACAATGGCTTGGTTCAACGCCGAAAGACAACTGCTCTGCTGCGAAACGGGACGCCGGTTTTACATTTCTGGCAGGCGGATGTAGCAGCGTAATTCAATGGTGGCTGCAAAATGGAATGCAAGAACCTCCAGAAGAGATTGCCGACTACATCATTACATTTTCCGAACAGATAATTATGACCACCCGTCAAATGGATGGTCTGCATTAGGGCTATACGCCCTAATTGCTTGGGGTTATCTATTTCCCGACAGCCCCGTTTTCTAATAGTTTATTATGTTGCACAAACTGGGGAGTTTATCGTTGATTCACTTTCTTTAAGAATATCAAAAACAATGCCTCCCAGCTACAACGTGCTCCTTGCGCCCGTCGGGAAGAATAATGTCTGCACTGGCATTTGCCGGAATGACAAACTCATATACAAATTTTCCACCCTCACAGCGCCAGCCACTCTCAATATCTCCAACGGGAGAATGGTATACTGCTTTCGCATAGTCCAGCATGTTACAAGGCTGTGGCTTTATCTCGATCTCGCTGCCCACAAGATGGATACCGCACACGCCCTCAAACAGCCAGCCAGTGACCGCCCCCTTAGAATAGTGGTTCAGCGAAGCAGAAGGCACGCCTTCCTCGTTGATTCCGTCCCATGTCTCCCAGATAGTCGTAGCGCCCTTCTTCACCTGATAGAGCCAACCCGGCATCGTGTCTTGAAGGAGCAGCTTATACGCCGTTTCCACATACCCATAATCCGCAAGCACCGCGCACAAATGCGGTGTCGAGAGAAATCCCGTATTGAGATGGTAATCATTCTGTTGCACTAGACAGTTCAGGTCATCTGCTGCCTGCCGTTTCTCTTCCTCTGTCAGCAGTTCAAATGTAATTGCGCGCACGTACTCTGCCTGCCGGTCGGAATGGATTCTTCCATCCTCCACCGCAATATAGCGGAATGCTTTCCCCGCATTTTCTGCCGTTGTACGGTAATGCCCTGCATCCTCCATTTTTCCCAGAATCTGCGCAATCTCCGCAAGTATCTGTCCAGAGCACGCAAAATACGCTGTGGCAACCTTTTGCTGCGGCGTCCTCATCGCGGAAGTGCTGTCGATATCCGGCTCACACCACTCGCCGTAATCGACCCCTGTCTCAATGGTATAATCACGGTATGGATTCTGTTTCATAAATTCTGCAACATCATCTGGTTTGTTCTTCGCACGCCCTTCCAAAAAAGAATACCACTTCTGCATCATCACGTAATTTTCTTCCAAAATCCGCACATCCCCATACCGCTGGTAAAGCACATACGGCACAATGATGCACGCATCACCCCAGCCCACGGAACCAGCAAGCAGCCCTGAGAAAAAGCTTGGGTTATTGTTCCTTGGGGAAATATTGTTCAGTTTCCCATCCTCATGCTGCGTTATGCGACATTCTGCCAACCATTTGCGAATAACAGGATAACAGTCCTCCAGATACAACCCTGTCGCCGCGAAAACACCCATATCGCCTGTCCACGCTGCACGCTCCCTCGTGGGACAGTCTGTCGGCACATCACAGAAATTGGACTTCTGGCTCCAAATACTATTGTGTACCAGCTGGTTCACATCAGCGTTGGAGCAGGTGAACGTTCCCAGCTCCTGCATTTTTGAATACACCGCAATCGCAGTAAACTCCGCATCCCGCAGGTCAATGTCCGTCTCCACTTTCGCATAGCGGAATCCCCAGATTGTAAACTTCGCCTTGTACTCATTTAAACCTTCCTTGCAGATATAAACCACTTGCTGTCTGGTGCCGCCCTCCTTGTGGCGTTTGCGGTCCTGAAAATTCTCCTGAGTAAAATTGCCGTTCTCATCCAGAGTTTCACCATGTGTCAGCACGATTTTCTGTCCTGCGTGCGCCTTTAAGCGGAAAGAAATATATCCTGCCATATTCTGCCCGTAATCAATAACCGTTTCCCCATCTGGCGTCGTGATACACTTTCCTGTGAAATGTTCCATCTCCGCAACTGGCATGCAGTTGGAGCAGGCAAGTGTTTCCACCCCAAATTTTTCAACCGTTACCTCGTGATAATCTGTGATCTCCTCCATTCTGGCATCAACCACCTCGCCCTGCTGCATATCGTTCTCGCGGATTGGCCCTGACTGCGATGCAGTCCAACTCCCGTCAGAAACACATACGATATTTTTATCAATTTCCAGCTGAAAGAACAGCGCTACTCCTGTTCCGTAGAGATTTCGGTCCCCGTCAACTCCCGACACACTCCGGTACCAGCCGTCTCCAAGGATGACCTCTGCCAGATTTTCCCCGTCCCTGATCAGATCTGTGACATCATACGTCTGATATGCCACTTTTCGATCATAATTGTAACAGCCGGGGGCAAGAACAAATTCACCCACGCGCTTCCCGTTGATATATGCCTCGTACAATCCGTGGCAGGTGATGTAAAGCCTTGCCATTGTTCCCCTTGTAGCCTGAAAACGCTTTTTCAGATAACTTGCTGGCTTGTGAACATCTGGATCGCAGACAAGTTCTGGATTAATCCACTCTGCCCTGAACAGTGTCTTATCTATGATACCTGTCTCAAAAACAGCATGCACACTCCACTCATCCTCACACCCTGCCTCGTCCCAAAGACGCACCCGCCAGCTAACGCGCTGTTTACTCTGCAGCTCTTTTTCCAAAACAGCATGCATCTGCGAGCTGAAAACTTTGCCGCTGCCCCACAACAGTTTACCATTCTCATAAGCTTCAATCTCATAAGCTGTCTGTGTGATTCCGTCCTCACACATCCACGACAGATACGGTCTTGCAATATCAATCCCTATTGGATCGGTCAGATGCTCCGTCTTTAAATTAATGGCTCTCATAATTTTGTCACCTTTCCATGGGCAATCCCATTCTCATTAAATGCGTCAACGCGCACAAAATAATCCTGTGCTCTCACCAGCGCGCCAATCCTTTTTTGCGTCAGCTCACCATCATCCTTATAAATCTGATAACTGTGGTACAGCTTATCCTTTGCATGTCCCCACAAAATATTATAGCCTGTGGCATCCGCCGTATTTTCAATGTCCACCAGCAGATCCAGCCGATCGTCGCTTCTGTGGATGCTGTATCCCGGAATCTGCGGCTTACTGCCGTCACCGATGCCGAAAATTCTCAGGCCGGAAATACAGGGTGTCACATTGTAAGGAACCTGTAAAATTGTAAGTTTCACATAGCGTACCTTAATGCCCTTCTCTTTGACAATAAAATCGTGCGGCAGATCCGTCATAGCTTCCGATTTATCTTCAATCACAAAATATTCTCTCCCATCCGGTGATCCTTCCAGAATCCACCGGGTAAGTAAATCATGTTCTTCGATATACCTTGGTTGTGTAAGCGAACCCTGTATTTTCCCCGGACATGCTATCGGAAGCTGGTCATCCGCAAAATTAATCTGAATCGCCCGGACATCCATCTCTTTTTCCAAATCGACTGTAAGCCATTGTCCACGCTCCGCAGAGGCCGCTCGCCACCACGTCTTTGCATCCTCATTCACCGCCATGCTAGGTGCGCTGCCTTCTGCACAGGAAGAGGCTGCCACAGGTTTTTTATAATTCAACAGATACCACTGTGGTTCACGCCATGCGTCACAGCCGCTCTCGTCCACCGCCACCGGCCAATCACCATAATTCTGGTTACAAAATAGTTCACCATCGCCATCAAAACCCGCCGGCCAGATTCCCACGCGCCGCTCAAACTGATGATTGACGCTGATACGCATGGTAGACGTGTGCCAGAGATTTCCGTTTCTGTCTCTCATCGTGGAGCCGTGTCCCGCACCCGGCATAAAACCACCCGGATGATACGAATATGGATTGTTCTGCGCCAACGTGAATGGACCAAGCGGTGAATCTCCCACATAGACACCGTCCGCATAGACATTGTACTCTGCACCGGGACAGGCGTACTGCAGATAATACTTCCCGTCGTGCTTATCCATCCACGGTCCCTCGATAAAGGGCCTGCGCGTGAACATCCCCCTGATCTGTGGAATGTATTGCTGGGGAAGCTGCTCCACAGGCGTACCACTTTGTTTCAAAAAGCCATTAAACATTTGCTCCACTTCCTCTTCGCTGCGCGGAAACTCGCAGTTGTCCACGCCCATGCGCTCATACCCTCTCTCATAACCGTTCCCTTCGATCAAAACAATCCGCTCTGTCTTCGGCCGCATGGTTTCCGGTTCCAACTCCACGCCCCACAACGGCGTAATATTCGAACACCCCCAGTAAAAATAGATTCTGCCATCATCATCACAAAACAAGTTTGGATCCCAGAAATCAAATGTCCCCGGAATCTCTTCATATGGTCCGTTGATAATGTCCTTTGTCCGATAAAAATTGCAGACCTCTCCCTTTTTGGATGCGGAAAAATACACATACTCCCCTACCACACGCACGTCTGGGGCATAGTCATACAATGGCAGATTTTTTGGTAGCCTGTGCGCCTCCCAATGTACCATATCCTCGGAGACCCACACACTCAGGTTCATCGACACAAACATATAATATCTGTCATGAAACAAAATCATGGACGGGTCCGCCGCCTCTCTGTCAATCTGCAGCTTTCCATGTGACCTTGGATCCATATTGAACTGATAACGATAAGGAACATTAATTGGATTGCAATAATATTTCATATCTTCCCTCCATACATTTTATTTAGATTCTGTCACAAAATGATTCAGAAATTTAGCACTCAACTGTAGTGACTTAATTGGTGATTTGTCCACCCAATTTTTGTGACTTTCAAGAATCACGGCATCGACACTGACCGACAATGCCTGCCTGATCAGACTCTCCAGATCCATATTTCCATAGCCAAGTTCCATGCTGTCAGATTTGAGAATCGGCGTCATAGACGAACCCGACACGCGTGTCCCTCTGTCGTTGATATGATAAAGCTTCATGCGTGTACCAAGTTTTTTCATCAGCGCAAGCGCGGACACCCCAGCCTCTGTTGGCCAGTAGGAATCCAGCTCAAAACCGACACATGTGTCATCTGTGTTTTCTATAATACAATCATATGCCGTCATTTTTTTGTCAACTTTTCTAAATTCGCAGTTATGATTGTGGTAAAGAAGTTGTATCCCCGCTTTTTTCAAGATTTCTCCCGATGTGTTCAGATCGCTGGCAAGCGTCTTGACCGCCTCGCGGTCAGAATAGTCAAACCGGTACATACCTGTGATCACGACCTTATCCGTACCAAATTTCTGTGCTTCCGCAATCACTGCATCCGGATCACGTTTTACGCTTCCAAGATCCTCATGAACACTTACAACTGTAAGGCCTGCATCGCGCAGCAGTCCGTTCCAGTCATGGCATCCGCCCTTTCCGACCGGCATTCCGGCAGCCTTTGTCATTGCCCGCACCAGAAAAGATGTCGGCCTAATCATAAACCCATTCAGCTCAATTCCATCATATCCGGCTGCCTTAATCGCCTTCAGTGTCTCCCTTGTCTGTGCTTCACTTTTTGTGACCGTTCCCAGCATAATCTGCTGTACCGCTTTTTTCGCCATATTCCCACACTCCTCAATTGTCCAATCGCTCCGTAGGCTTGCACACTATGCAAAGAACTCCTATTCCTTGGACATTCTTATAAACACTGAGAAACTCTTATCCCGCGTTTTTCTCTGCTTTATTGTATCTCAATGTTCTGTCTTCCAAGAACTCCCAGACTCGGTTTCGGCATGCGCTCTTGTGTCGCACGGTCAACCGCAATCAATCCGAATTTCATGGAAAAACCCTTTTGCCATTCAAAATTATCCATCAGCGACCAATACATATATCCAATCACTGGAATCCCCGACTGGATACAGGAAACAACGCCGTCCGTTACCCGCTCAATAAACGCCACGCGCCTAGTGTCATCCTCCGTCGCAATGCCGTTCTCCGTGATCATAATTGGCATTTCCTTCTTGTTTGCGCCAAATTCCCCAGAAACCCGCCTGATAACATGTTCTAGCGCTTCTGGATAAAACTCATAATCCATCTGTGTTGTTTCCGCCCCCTGCGGCACCGGTTGGATGCCGTCTGCACCAATAATAGATCTTGTATAATTCTGCAAACCAAAGAAATCATCATCCAGAATATAGGGAACATAATGAGAAAACTCCTCATCCCAC
The DNA here is from genome assembly GCA_910588535.1 of uncultured Lachnospiraceae bacterium. GTDB lineage: Bacteria > Bacillota > Clostridia > Lachnospirales > Lachnospiraceae > RGIG8607. The sequence goes on from CAJUOO010000014.1 coordinate 34,727, forward strand.
TCACGCAGTGCATTTTCCTCACCGCCCTCTGCTGCCTGAATATCATGCAGAGAGAGGGACAGCCCGATCTGAAGCTCTGGCTTTACAGCCTTCATCGCCTTTTTCGCTGCCTGATGTGCACGCATAACGAGGATGTCTCCCTCCGTGGTTCTCCCTGAAACGAAATTCTGTGGTTCCTCCGTTCCAAATACGTCTTTGTTGTCTTTCTTCTGCAGCTGCATGTTTTCCATCATAGTATTGAAGTTCATGCCGATCTGAGCAGTACCTTCCAGCCCCTGCGCCTGCATTTGGCTTATCTTTGTCATCATCTGTCTCTTGTATCGTTCCTCAATCGCCGCCACCTGCAGCCCCATGTTTGCCTCGTTGATCGTGATAATATAACCCATAAGATCACCTAGATGCTCCACTACATATCCGCAATACTCCGCAAACGCCTCAACTGTGCGCTCACTCTCCCAGCCACCATTCTGGATTACCCAGACTGGCGATGTAAAATGCATCATTGTCACAATCGGGGTGATATGGTTTGCATGACAGCACTCCAGCACGTTCCTGTAATGAGCAATCTCCGTCTCGTCAAATTTCCCCTCCTCAGGTTCAATACGTGCCCATTCGATCGAAAACCGGTATGCGGAAAGCCCCGCCTGTGCCATCAATTTTATGTCTTCTTCATATCTATTATAATGATCCACCGCGTCCAAAGATGGCTCATTAAATGTACTGTGCTCCATGTGCTCCATCGCCCAGTAATCGCTGTGAATATTGTTTCCCTCCACCTGATGTGCCGCCGTGGCAGCACCTATTAGAAAATCCTTTGAAAATTTGCCCATGTTTAATCTCCATTCTATATAGAAGTCTTTATAATATCTCTGTTCCTGTTCAGATTTTTCAACCTGTCGCACATCTTGTTTCCTCACCGGAAAGATTCTAGTTCTAAACCGTTGCCTTTGGTATCTGGTTTAATATTTGATTAAGCTGCTGCAGCTTTTCTGGCTCCAGTTCCATTCCGCCTTGCTGCAATAATTTCCTTAACGGCTGTCTGGCTACTATTTTCTGCATTGCCTCTGGTATTGCAACACCTTCACCCATTCCTCCGGCTGTCTTTCCTGTCATCTGGCTCATCATACCCGCAAGCAGTTCAGCGCCCTGCTTGGTCGCCTGAATCTCGCTCATCGTGCTGTTGATGGAAAGATATCCTTCCCTGCCCTCCTCGTTGTCTCTGGGCGCGTCAAACCAGTTGCGCACCTTGTCAAGCGACATAAAATACAAAGGATTCGGCACATCCACCTTTGCTATCTCCATACTGTCCTCAAAAGAAGTATCCCCACTGCTGCCCACTGCCTTGATTCTATGCACACTGTGAATCGGCACATGGAATCGAAATACATGCTGCCCCTCCTGCTCTGCAAAGAGTTTATCATCCACATACAGCACAATCTTTTCCAAATTCGAGTACACCTTAATCTCCGTCATGTCCTCCACTCTGTCATGATAGCGACTCCCGCAGAGATGGATGAACTTTTCCGTGCTCCACCATGCCTTGTAAATATAAAAAGCATCCTTTTTCTTCTTTCGGTCAAACGTGACAAGCCCCTTGTGGTTCTTACCGGGATCGCCGGCTTCATCTCTTCCCGCAGCCGCAAACTCAAACATATTCCATACATATGTCCCCCACAGGTATGGTCTCGTCGCAAACATTTCCAGCATATGTTCATGATAGAGGGCCTGATAGCTCTCCGTGTAGTCACCCTTTTCCGGTTTAGGTGACTGCAGTGCGATGACAGAATCTGCTCCGTACTCGGTCAGCCCGATTGCTGTATCTGGATATTTCTGATGAAATTCATCGAAAAATTCATCGTTGTCCTCCATATCCCCGACATACCAGCCATAGTACAGATTATAGCCGCGGATGTCCGGGAGCGAAACCAGCGGACTGTCCGTCTCCAGCAGAAATAGGTTTGCCATCGCGGAAACCCTTGTCCTGTCCATCTCATGCACCAAATTATTCAGAATCCTGTGGTTTTCCATCAAGTCTTCTGTCACACCCTGAAGTGAAATCTCATTTGACAGAGCCCAGCACATAATTGACACATGGTTGTAGTTCTGTATAATCAGTTCCTTCATCTGCTGGATCGTGTTCTCCCTTCCGGTATCCATATGGACTGTGATATACGGAATCTCCGCCCACACGACGATTCCCTTCTCATCACACAGATCATAAAAATACTGATCATGTTGATAGTGTGCTAACCGGATGGAATTAGCTCCCATAGAGAGGATCAGATCCATATCCTCCTCATGCATTTCGCGCGTAAGCGCGTTTCCAACGCCGAGCCTGTCCTGATGACGTGAAACACCGTGCAATGGATAGTGTCTTCCATTCAGGAAAAAACCTTCCTTCGCATCAAAACGAAATTCCCTGCACCCGAAACGCTCTGTGACTGTGTCTACCGCCTTGCCGCCACGGTACAAAACTGCTGTCGCCTCATATAAATACGGATCATCCACGCCGTTCCATCTATGCACATTTGATATAGTAATACTGCCTTTTCCATACGTTTTCCCATCAACTGTTTCCAGCACAAGCTCGGTCTCCCCTGCTCCCACAGTGGAAACAACAATCTTTTCGGCCTCCCCCACAGAATACGTCTCAAAGCTGACTATCGCGCTTTCTTTGTTTACCTCTGGAGTGATCTTAAATCCGCTCCCACCATAGTAATCCAGATCAAAATGCGACTGGTCTGCAAGAATCATATAGACATCGCGGTAAATGCCGCCATAGAACGTAAAATCTGCCCTTTGCGGATAAACCTTGTCATTCGGCGCATTGTCGACCAGAACTTCCAACGTGTTGTCCTCCTCCAGCGCGTCCGTGACATTGACACGAAACGTAGAGTATCCTCCGTCGTGACGCGCAAGCTCCTTCCCATTCATATACACAGCCATCGAGGAGTTGACGCCCCGGAACTCGATGTAGACCTGCTGCCCCGGTGCAAGCTCCGGCCTTTTCAGCTTTTTGCGATACGTGCATACACCACGAAAATACAGTTCTGGTCCGGTCTGCCCATCCTCCGCATTCCATGTGTGTGGAAGACTGATATCTGTTCTCTTCCCCTGTTTCTCGAACTCCCAATGTTCATTAATTTTATTAACAATTCGTGCCATTTCCACTACTTATCCTTTCTAATTTTTTATCCCGTTATCCTTCTTTGAGCACAGCCGCTTTCTTGTCCGCTATACGTTTCTGGACTTCTACCATCTCTTCTTTGTCCAAAGTACAATACCGCATTGCAATCAGCGTGATCACCCATCCGATCAGAGGAAAACCAAACATAAGCACCAGAGTCATCCAGAACACACCGCCTGTCAGCTCATCCGTGGGCTGCGGCATACTCTCCCGATAACCGATTAACGCCACTGCTCCAGTTGCGATCAGTGCGCTCACAGAAGATACCATCTTATCAATCAGGCTATATACGCCAGATACCACTGCCGGAATATATCTGCCTCCCCGGTCAAGCTCATAATCGATGACGTCCGCCATAAATGCATTGTTGCCGGTGGTCACACACATCTTCGTGCCGTTCAGGGCCAATGTCAGGATCACATAGATCATCATGAGCGGCAGAGCAGTCGAAATGCTGCGCGTGTTTCCACCAATATGTAAGAAAACGAAAAAGAGAATCATTGCGCAGGTCACATAAATGCACATATAAGTCCATGTGATAATAGTCCTTTTATTTCCATGTTTCCCAGCATATTTGGCACCCACAACAGCAAATAAAATCGAAGGAATGATACTCACTGTCATCAACGTCGTGGATATTGACATATCACCGATAATGATACCGCCCAGCATTGTGTTAATGATGGACTGACTTGCTACCTGCTGTGCAATCTTGTCAGAAGCACCTGATGCGATATAACACTGTAATGGGCGATTGTTCTTCAATACATCAAACATATCTTTCAGGCTCAGTCTTTCCCTCTTTGTTGTAGTACCCACAAAGTTTTCCGGCCTGTCAAATTCCGAAATGCCGATACAGGTTGTTATAAGCCCCACTGCGGATATTGCGATAGTTGCCCAGCACACTGCAGACAGAAACTCCAGATTAAAACCACCATATTTTGGCATAAGCACTACATAATAGATCATATTCAGGACAATCGGAACCACATAGTTAAAAACTGTGCTCCACACACCAACCATAGGCCTCTGTTTTGGGTCGTTAGTCATTAGAGCGAACAGCGTCTGACCAGTTATATTATACAGTGTATAGCCAATAATATAAAGCATGTACAGCAGTACAAAGACGATAAATCCATGCCCTTTGCCAGCCGCCCAACTATACATTAACAGTGTCGCAAGAACCATCACCAGCCAGCCACTGACAAGCAGGATACGGACCTTGCCGAGCCGGGTATTCACCTTGTCATAAATAAAAGCGAGCAGCGGGTCCGTGATTGCATCAAACACGCGGGTGAAGGTCAGAATCCCTCCCACGGCCACCGTCGCAATCCCAAAACCAATGCTGGCTGAATAGTTCGCAAGCCCGATCAGACAGTAAAATCCCATACTGACCATACCGCTGGAAGCGACCAAAATGATCTGCCACAATTTTGCACGTCGGTACTGCACGCCGTCAATCTGACTTTGTGTAAGTTTTTCTTTTTTCCCCATTTTGTTTCCTCCTTTTTTGTACAAATACACATGTCATAACTATTATTGATAACTGTATTATACTTAAAATCAGAGAAAACCGTTAGAAATATATCATTTTTTTCAGAACTATTATATTATTTTTTATTTTTTTATACTATAACACATTCCGTCCACTATATTATATAAAAGCCAAGAAAACTATTAGAAATATTTATTTACTCATAATTTTGTTTAATTATCATTTTTTAAAGTACAATTATTTATAAAAACGAAGTTGAAAAAAGCAAAGAGTATGGTATACTGAAATGAAATATATATGATGACAATAGAAAGATAAAACTACTTCATGAATGGAACTGTTCCTAATAACCTGCAGTGATCTTATGAGATAATAAAAATATGGATTTAGAATTATTCAGAAAACTTCTGCACAACCTCCTGAATGCCGAGGTTATAATACACGACAATGATATCAGAACACTTGCTGCTTTTGAGGACACCTGCTGTTTCCAGAAAACGCTGCAGCCAATGTTTACTGTTGAATCCCTCTCCTATTTACTAGGCTCCATGAATGACACCACCTTCTATGAAATCGTGGATAAACTTGATGTGTGCCTGTTTTTCTTTCAGTTGAAGAAAAAAGTTTTCCTGATCGGACCTTACGTCAGGACAGAATATTCCGATGAGAAAATGCAAACTATCCTCATCGAAAATAAAATGCCGGCGTCCTATGCAACTTCCATCAAATTATACTATACTGCCATGCCACTGCTTAGCACCTATCAAATCCAGCGCACTGTCACTGCATGTATGGTATCCTTTGATCCGCTTTTACAGGAGTACACATATCGAAGACTTCTGGGATTTCAGGAAGAACCGAAAGAACCGAAAACATATCGGCAGGATTCCATTGACTACAGTGCGATCTATCACCGCTATCATGTTGAAAATCATCTTTTAAAACTGATTGAGAAAGGCGAGGTTGAGAATATCATTCAGGCTTATGAAAAGATGCAGGACGAGTCCTCTTCCCTTATTGATCTGTATCGCAGTCCAGTCTATCAAAGCCCTATTTCCATCCTGCGCGCATTGGCTCGGAAGGCAGCTGAGCAGAGCGGATTGTCCATCATCACGATTAACCAGATTACCCAGAAATCTGTCCAACGCCTTTCAGGTATTGACGATATCAATAAGCAACGACAATATTGTTATGAAATGTTAATTGAACTGACAACTGCGGTGCATGACCATCTGGTAAATACCAGTGGTTACTCTCCTGCAATCGTAAAGGTTGTGGAATATCTTTCCCTGAATTATACACAGAATATTAATATGAACGTATTGTGCGAGATATCGGATTATTCGTTCTCCCACCTTGCCAAAATTTTTAAAAACGAAACAGGACGAACCATAACTCAGTATATTGCGGACTTAAGATGCCGACAGGCTGCTGAGATGCTCCGGGAGACAAACCTGCCTATTCAAGAAATCAGCAACTATGTCGGTTATATGGACAATAATTATTTTGTAAAAGTATTTAAGAAAATGATGGGAAATACGCCATCCGAATATAGGGCATCCACCATTCTCTAAGCCATAAACTTTTACCCACAGTTTTTATCAAAACTATTTTTGATTAAAAATCTGTTCTAATGATTTCATTTTCTTATCCTTGGTACCTCGGCATAATCATCCATAGTTGCCCGAATATCCTCATGCCACATAAGCCAGATGAATGAAAAAATGGCTGCTAATTCGCAGTCAGCGCACAATCTTGCCGTCCTCAATACGAATCGTCTGATCGGTCAACTGCGCAATTTCAGGATTATGTGTAATCATAATAATAGTTTGTTGGAATTTCTGGCTTGTCATTTGCAGTAAATGAATCACATTATCGCTGGTTCTGGAATCCAGATTTCCGGTTGGTTCATCTGCCAGTACAATATCAGGTTTGGAGGCAAGGGCACGAGCAATCGCCACACGCTGTTGCTGGCCACCGGAAAGATTGTTTGGCAGGCTGTGAATTTTTTGTTCCAATCCCAACAGTCCGACAATTTCCTCAATAAATTTTTTATCTGGTTTTTGTCCGTCCATTGCAATAGGGAAAACAATATTTTCCCATACGTTCAAGGTTGGTATCAGATTATAGTTCTGGAAGATAAAGCCGATTCGTCTGCGGCGGAACACGGTAAGCTGCTCCTCTTTCAATCCAGACAGTTCCGTATTTCCAATCGTGACCGTTCCCGATGTTGGGGTATCAAGACCTCCTAACATATTCAGCAAAGTAGATTTACCAGAGCCGGAAGTGCCAATAATGGCAACGAACTTTCCAGCCTCAATCTTTAGGTTTACACCATCCAGAGCATGAACCTGTGTTTCTCCTTTTCCATAGTATTTTTTCAGGTTTCTTGTCTGTAAAATAATATTCTCACTCATAGCCAAATCCTCCTATCCGATTATTCTACAACACGCAACTTTTCAACAATACTGCCATTATTGAATACTTTTAATGCAATCACTGGCAAAAAAACGGCAGCAATCAGAAGTATAATACACACAATAACAGCAGGGACAAGCGTAAAGTGGAAAGTGAAATACCAAATTCCGCCGATAAGTACCTTCACCATAGTAAACGCAAGTATCACAGATAGTAGCAGACCAGCAACACACACACCAATGACATAACAAACACTTTCCCAAATCATCATTCGGGTCAATTGCTTTGCTGTCATACCAATACTCTGCATGGTTGCAAATTCATGACGCCTTGCCAGAATAGAGGTAATAATAGTATTTACTAAGTTCAATACTCCGGCTGCACCAAAGATAATGCCGATCAGTCCGCCGACAAACCAAAGCATCGTTCGGGTTGTAACAGCATCCTGTCTGGCTTCTTCGGCAGAAGCATAACCCAGACCGGGATCTATATTCGTTACATAGTATTCTAAAAATTCACTCATGGAATCCTGTTGTCCTTCCTCTACATCAAAAGAATATTTGTAAATAACCGGATCATCGTAAATCTCAGTGTAAACACAAGTTGGAAGATACAGAAACAATCCATCCCTGCCAACCTCAAAAGTACCGTTGACAGTATATCCGATTTCCATATCGTCACCGGTGAGGGCAGCCTTAGCTAACACAGGCAATTCCATTATCGGCTCACCGTTTTTGAAAACCGTAATTATGTCGCCTACTTCCAACAGATTGAAGACTGGATTCAAAATGGATGTCCCCCCTATCAGACACCACTCCCAGCAGTACGCCCTCACCACTTGCCATCTTCCCATAAAGCCTGTGCGCATCTGCTTCTCCTTCCTGAATATCCATACGGGCAAGAGCTGTTTCTTCCATACCATACACGTTACAGAGCGTGTGTCCATCATCGCCCAGATGAAAGACGATTCCATCCATGGTACCTGCATAGTTGATGCCGGTCTCTTCGTCAGTGCCGATGTAATCAAATTCTATCGGAAAGTCATAGGTCACATTACTGTCATCCAATGTATTTTTATAAATGGCCGAAGCGCCGAATACTCCGGGTTGTGCGTTGACGGCGGCTATTATTTCCTGCCCCAGCCCGTGTTCGCGCCGGGTAAACCCTTCCAAAATGTTTTTGCTCAATGCGTTCACTACAACAAAATCGGTTCGTATGCTGTAGGATACCTGTTTTTCTATGTCCACGCTGTCAGCAGCAATACCAATACAATTAAGCAGGATAACACATAGTGACAAAGAAGCTACAATAAAAGCAGATCGACGCTTATTACGTCCCAAATTAGACCACGCCAACCGGAACAGACTGGTACCAGTGCATTTCTTCGTGGTTTTTCTGCCACCAGCCGCCTCCACATAACGAAACGCTTCGATTGCCGGAATGTTTGCTGCTACCCGTATTGGTTTCCTTGTGGAAAGAAATACAGTAAAAGCAGCCAATACAGCAGCTCCCACAAAAATTATCGGGGACGGATTTACATTGATCTTTACATTCTCATAGCTGGAAGACAAGGTACGCATCATATAAGGCAAAGTCGCCTTTCCAACAAAATAGCCAATCAGTAAGCCCAAGGGAATACCAACACAGGAAAGCCACAAAGCTTGCAAGTTTATCAATTTCTTTATCTGACGCTTGCTCATACCCACAATGCGGTACAAACCATAACGGCGGATCTCCTGCATCACCGCAATGTCAAATACATTGTAAATCAATAAGTATCCGCAAAGAACAAACAGTACGATTATAACAGCCCCAAGCAGAAGCGTCATTGGCTCCAGTGCAGGATTGGTCACTGTATTTATTGTTGCAGATAAATTATCGGAGTTGTCCGCATCCGGATCGCCGCCCATTTGCCATACCCAATGATCCAGTTTTTCCTGAAGTCCTGCTGTGCTTACAACTACAAAATCAGAATAATAGGTTCCAGCCATTTCCCGATCATGGTCATAGGTGTACTCAAAAATATCGGGATGCGCGTCTCGAAATGTCGTTCCCGCCCACATCATACTGATTTGCTCACTGACGGCTTCAAACCAGCCAGAGACAATCATATCCATCTCATATTCTCGACCGTGAGCAGTAAAGGCAATGGTGACGGCAGCTCCCACCTCCGGCTCCACCCCCAAATCTCTAAGCGCCACGTCTGAGGTAACAATCTCGTTTTCTGCCTTTGGTACACTGCCATGGACAGGCATACAAAAAGTCAGATCAGCCTGAACAGAATCCAGCACATCAAACTCGATGTTATGACGAGTCGTATTCGTAAGAAAACCTACCGGCATCCGCAGACCATATTGCCGGATAAAATCGGCACCCTCCAAAGCCTCATACTGCTTGGCAGTCATATTGTGGAAATCACCATCTGACCGGCTGCCTTTCAACATCTGCATAGTCAGAGTCACGGATTCTGTCGCTCCCATACAAATTGTTGTAACCGTAGTAAACAGAATTGTAGTCAACATAATCGCTAATGTCGCAATCAGGTTTCGCATCCTGCCAGCTTTAAAACTCCGCTCGACAAGAACACCTAACATATGATTCATTGTATGTTTCTCCTTTTCCTTTTTCCTTTTTCTGAAAATAAGGATATCACAGCCATGTCACAACTTGGGCACACGAATGTCACAAATTTGTGACAAAAAAACAACGATAAATCTGTATAAAAGATTTACCGCTGTTTGACATTATACATTCTTATTGCACGACTTTTCCATCTTGTAGCCGCACTACCTGATCTGCAAGTTGGGCAAGGTCGGGATTATGGGTAATTACAACCAATGTCTGGTGAAATGTAGCGGCAGTCATTTTGAGCAATCCAGCAACATTTTGTGCTATTTTCATATCAAAGCTGCCAGTAGGTTCATCGGCTAAGACAATCGAAGGTTTTGTGATCAGGGCACGTGCAATCGCCGCACACTGTTGTGCTCCACCGGAAAGCATATGTGGACGGACCTTCAGATAATTATCCAATCCCAGTAGATGAACAAGGTTGGAAAAATATGCTGCATCTGGTTGGGTGTCATCGAGAGCCAGAGGAAATACTATATTTTCTCTGATTGTCAATTCAGGTATCAGATTATATCCTTGAAAAACAAATCCAATCTTTCTGCGCCTGAATATCGTAAGCTGTTCCTCTTCCATTTTTGACAAATTCAGTCCATCCACAATTACAGTTCCTTCATCGGGCTCATATAGTCCAGCAATCATATTTAATAACGTAGTCTTTCCAGAGCCTGATGCGCCTACAATAACTGTAAATTTTCCTTTTTTTATAGACAGGTCGATTCCATCCAACGCTTTGATAACCTGTGATCCATCCTTGAAATATTTCTTCAAGTGCCGTATTTCCACGATATTCATAATTCCACGATCTCCGTCAACTTAACAGGAAGACTGAAAATGTACTTCCTTTGCCCTTTTTTGATGTTACTGTGATATATCCATTTTGCCGGGCAATAATTCCTCTTGCCAAATACAGTCCCAAACCGACACCTTCCTTACTGGTCACTTCCTCCGCCCGATAAAAGCGTTGGAATATGGCATTATAATTTTCCTGATCAATGCCGATCCCTGTATCGCTTATGTCAATCCGGGTATAAAATTGCCATGGACGAACCAAAATGCTGATCGTACCTCCTTCTGGAGTGTACTTTACTGCATTATCCAAAATGTTGCCGATGGCTTCCACGGTCCACTTTGGATCATGCTTCACGGTCAATGTACTGTCACAATCAGCCAGAAGCTGGATATTTTTCTTTTCTGCTTCTGCTAGTATCATACTCACGGCTCCTGCAATCGTATCACTCAATCTCATTTCTTCCATGTGCAAAACAAAAATCCCTGTCTCCAACCGGGACATTTTAATTAGTGACTGCATTAAAAATTCCAGTTTGTTAATCTGGACAGCCATTAAATTTAAAAACTCATGCTGCTTGTCGCGGGGCAATTCATGCTGGTTCAAAATGCCTGTTATTGTCTGAATATTCGCTGTTGGTGTTTTGACCTGATGGGATATATCACTAACCAGTTCTTGTATCGTCTGCTTGTCCTGTCTACTCTGCTGCTGTTCTTCTTTCATTTTCTCGTAATATTGCAGTAATTTACTTTGTACCTTTGAGAGAACGGTTTCTTCATATGGAAAAAATTTTTGGGGTTCCCGGTCCTCCAGCAGAATGTCAACTGTTTCACAGATATCATTCGAAAAGTCAGAAAGCTGCCGGCCTTGCCAAAAAGCCCAAAATACTGTTGCAATAAAAGCAATGCCACAGAAAACAAACAGAAATCCACGTATGAGTTCATGGGGAATATAAGGGAAAAAAAGCCCTGTCATTCCAGCGCAAAAGGCAAGACCCAAAAGCAGTCTCCGGCATACTCTTATCACGTACATTTCTTTCATACTGTTTCCTCCATCCAAACATATCCTATGCCGCGCACTGTCTTGATATATGTATGGGAATCATCTTCAACTTTGGCTCTTAACCGATTGATCGTGACAGTCAATGCATGATCGTCAACAAAATTACCCTCAATATCCCAAAGCCGCTCCAATAGTATCTGCCTAGTCAGTATGTTTCCGGCATTTTCTGTTAAGACTTTCAGCAATTTATACTCATTTGAAGTAACGATAATTTTTTCATTTCCACGGACTGCGGTAAGTTTACTGAAGTCAAGCGAAAGAAAACCATCACTCCAACAGTTCATCGCTTGCTGTCCTAATAAATGATTTCTTCGAACCGCAACCTCTATGCGCCGCAGAAGTATTTTCATATTAAATGGTTTTGTTACATAATCTTCTGCGCCGAGATCAAAACCATTCAAAATATCCTGTTCCAGATCATTCGCTGACAAAAATATAACTGGCATCTGCGGACATACATTTTTTATTGTACAACATAAATCAAAACCATTTCCGTCCGGCAGATTCACATCAAGTATTGCTAAATCAAAAGGTTCGCTTTGAATAAGGTGGTACGCCTTTTTGCAATTATAAGCAGCAACCGTCACATAATTGTTACAATCCAGTTCAAAGCATATCGCTGCACTCAAGGTTAAATCGTCCTCAACAACTAACAACTTCATTTATTATGTCCTTTCATTTCTCATAATCCTCTGGCTTCATTCTAACGCTGACAACTTTTTCTTTTGTAACGTCAGTCTTTGGTCTTCCTGCTTTCGCCATTATGCGTCCCTCCTTATGACCATTATATTTTTGTCATACAAAAATATCAAGTAAAAGTTTCTGCTGCTCTACTCTAACCCCCTCTAACTATTTTTCAAAGATTTCACAAGTTACATACTTAAAAATACCTGCCGATAAAATTTTTAATCCGGCATATAAGGAAAAAGCCCCTAACCTTTAGAAGCTTCTTGTCATACAAAAAGACTGTACAAAACAGGAAGCTGACGCTTTACTGCCTCTAATTCGCTATATACTTGGCATACTTTGAAAATAAAATCTATATACACCTTGAAAACTGTAAAAAAGCCGATAACCTGTGACATTCCCAAGAATGATATTTTTTTCTGCTTTTTTGTATGGCACTGCCCGCACATCAATAATCCTGTATCAGCGTTTATGTAATCATCAGCCGCCTTTATTCCCTCATTTGTGGCTTTTTCCAGTTCCTTTAGGACTTCATCCAATCATAAACTGTCACCCTCCTTAAAACTGCCGTTATAGGAATACCCATTCCCCGTTTTCTGTTCTTTTTTCATATCCGCCTTTTTCCAGAGTTCCATAGTAGCTAAGTGGTTTTTGTATGTTTTTCCATAAGATGCCATGTATTCCGACAGATGTTCTATCATGGACTGGTAATCTGCCGGAAAGTCACCTTTGAGCATTTGCAGCTCCTTATCCGTAAGAATGACATTATTGTATCTGCCGTAGAAATGCGCACCGTTTTCCTCCTTTACAGGTGGGTGTGCGTCTTTTTCTCTCTCACTCTCTCTTATATAATCTCTATTCTCTATACTCTTATCTCTATACTCTGGTGGACAAATGTCCAAGGCAGTGCGGACATTCTGCGGACAAATGTCCGCCTCTTATCCCCCTGTGTCTAATAATCCTATCTGCAAAGGCATAGATTTTTCGCTTTCTTTCCTAAGCCTTGACAGTTTTTTGCATTCACCCTCTGTTGACGATTTCCCTACCAGCGTTTCAATCTGGCTCATGTAAATCGTGCCTGTTTCGGTAGTTTCTGCAAGTCCAAGTTCTAGGAAAATTTTTACTGCCCTCTCAACGGTACCGACCTCATGCCTTGTCAGTGTAGCGATCATCTCTGTTGTCAGCGATAAATGCTCGTTTACTTTCAAAAATCCGCCACAGGAAACGTATACAAAGCCGATGTAAACGAAGTAAAGGAGCTGATGAAACAGGTATGGCATACACAAAAATCCATGCTATCACGGCAACCGTCAGTAAAGCAGTAGACTACATCTGCAACCCTGCCAAAACCGATGAGGGCATACTGATTTCTTCCTACGGCTGCAGCCCCGAAACTGCCGCTTATGATTTCAAATTTGCCCTGTCAAAAACCAGCCAGTCGGATAAAAACAAAGCCTACCATCTGATACAGTCTTTTCTTCCCGGCGAGGTTTCTTATAAGGAAGCCCACCAGATTGGCGTGGAGCTTGCGGACAAACTTTTAGAGGGCAGATACTCCTATGTTGTCACTACGCACATAGACCGAGGACACGTTCACAACCACATTATTTTTTGCGCCGCTGATAACATTAACCATGAGAAATATCACGACTGCAAAAAGACCTATTACAATATCCGCAACATGAGCGATGACCTCTGCCGGAAGCATGAGCTGTCTGTCATTATTCCAGGCGAAAAACCATTGTCTGAAAAGGGTGCTGCCAGAGGAAAAACTTACAAGGAATGGCAGGCAGGCAAAAACGGTTCTTCATGGAAAGAACAGTTAAAAGCTGACATTGACGAAGCCATCAAAAACGCTGCGACTTACGAGGACTGCATTGACCTGCTCCGGGCAAAAGGCTACGAAATCAAGGGAGAAACCATCGTAACCGAAGGCGGTTCCGGCGGGGAAAATTCCCATAAATTTATCTCCTTCCGTCCTCTGGACAGGGAGCGTTTTGTCCGTGGAAGCGCAAAGTCTTTGGGTGCTGAATATACCAAAGAACGGATAAAGGAACGCATCGAGGAAAAGACACTTGCGAAGGATAAAAAGCGTGTGCCATTCCCAACAAGGAAAAAGCCCGTTGTCAAAGATTATTCAAAGAAAAACCTTATTGACACCACCGGGGATAAATTCATGCAAAGTCCCGGCTTAAAACATTGGGCTGACATTCAAAACCTCAAAATTGCCGCCGCAAGTTACAGTCAGGCAGGCTCTATTGCGGAGCTTGAACAGCAGATTGCCGCCAAGTCCACACTGGCAAAAACAGCCCGTGAAAGCCTTGTGGAAACGGAGCATCGGCTAAAAGATTTCGGACAGGTTTTAAAGTATGCGGAGCAGTATAAAACCAACCGCATCTACCATATCCGCTATCAAAAATCAAAAGATAAAGACAGGTATCTGCGCCAGCACGAAACAGAGCTTATCCTCCATGACGGTGCGGAAAATATGCTGAAACGTCTTGGAATTGACACCAAAAACCTTGATATTGAAAAGCTCCGCAGCGATTACAATGCGCTCTGTTCCAAAAAGCAGGCTTTACAGAAAACCTATAAGTCTGCCGAGAAAGAAGCCGCCGACCTTAATCGGAAACTCGACAACCTTAACCAGTATCTTGACCACAATTTAGAACAACAACCTGCTGACAAAAAGATTGGAAAAAATACCCAATCCCTCTAAATTCGACATAAAAAAAGAGGGTACCGCAACAAGTTTTCTCTCTGTTGCGATACCCTCTGATGTGAGCAAGATTTTTATTTCGTACTGTCTTGTACTTTATGCCATGTATTCTCCTGTTTCTTTTCTCCATGTATCTTGCTCCACTTTCCAATCGTTTCCTGCTGTATTCCACACACAATTCCATAAAACGCTTTTTAAGGAAAACAGAAAAATCCAAAAATATATTTCCTGTTTTCCCTTACTGCCAATTTTACCGTCTACCCTTTCTGACCGGTAATTGCCTGTAATAGTCCGCTTTGGAATCTGGCAAGATCTACTCTTTCGGCACACAGGTTCTGCATACACCAGTATACATTACGTTCCCGTCCTATTAAAATACTATCGGGAATCCCAAAAATAATCCTGTCCCCATTCTCTTTTTTGTCCACTCTTGGCAGCATGACTGAAACATAACATAATTTCGATATGATATACTCATCCGCTTCTTCCATGCTCCCAAACGGGATTACTTCTACCCTGAATCTGGAATTTCCATTCCTGATGTCCTTCCATGTAGTTTCATAGGAACCCATAATCCTCACCGGAGCAACACTTTTTTCAATTACAAAGCCCTCTTTATCAGAAAATTTCAGCATGGCTGGGAAATACATATCCGTTTTTTCTATTTTTCTTCGTTCCCATGTTTCAAATAGATATGTTTTCTTCATGTTTTCAACTATCTTCTCCACAATCCTTCCTCCTGCTAAACAATTACTGGCAATGCATTAGAACCTTCCTGTACAGCGTAATCACAAGAACCCACGCCCTCCGGTGTTATAGGACACAGACACTCACGGTAAGAATCGGGACCCGCCTGTACACCTTCAAGGTTTCCATGCACTCTTTCATCTGTATATTGTGAAAAACTCATCCCTACAGACAGCCCGTACCCATATGATGGCATCCCTATTTTCAAAGATGCATCATACACCTTATGAACCGTATTATTCTTATCATTATCTGTTCCGTCATGCCGCATCGCTGTTTCATGGTATAGAAAATATCCATAGTTTCCTATTTCCGAATTTCCTATTGGTATGATGGGATTTAATGAAAATTGAGACCCCCCGCTTGCATTTCCCATACGTTCACAGCATAAATTCCCTCCCAGCATATTTGCAAAACTCATTACAATCGCAGCACAGTCCGTACAGTTTACACGATAGGTAATTTCCATCCCATCTGGCTGTTCTCTGTGGAACATATTATATAAGAATCGGGATAAGTAAAATATTTTTTGTTTAAATATATCCCATGTCACATAATTGCTTTCAGGTGTATATAACAACTGTGTTTCTGCATTTATGGCTCTGGTTATACTTCCATATAAGTTCTGCATATCTGACACACCCTCCACTTTGGGTATGATGTATTTCAGTGCATCTGCCCAAAGCGGCTTGCCAAACCATTGGCATTTCGGTGGGGACATAATAAAATACAGTTTCACATTGATACTTTCCTTCGTCATCAAATCAGCACTGCAATTCCATGTTATGGTTTCATTAATTTCCTTAACCTCTGACGGCAGCGAGTAATAATTAAATTGAAAATTCTTCACCACAGTAGTTATTCTTTTTGCCTTAACAAGAATGCTCTTTTTATCCGACGTACCAAAAAACGATTTCCCCTCTGCATATACCTCAACAGTAGTGTCTATATATCCTGTATTTTCCAATATAAAACTTGCCTGAACTACTATTGCGTTTTTTTCGATGTCTAAGTCATATGCTGCCACTGTCTGGGAATCCATATTTCCCCTTTTCCATTCTGATAGCCGTCTTTTTTCTCCCCCGCTTTTAATAACTTCATATGATTCTATTATAGCCTCATCCACCGTGCCCTTGCTATATCCCTGCACATCTCTCGCATTCACATTATTATCAGGCTTCCATCCCATACCGTCCAATGACAGATTTGAAAACTTTACCTCTGACAATGTTACAGTACACTTTGTTTCCTCCGAATCATCCCTGTCAGGATAAGATGCAATGTGTATTCCTACCTGTACGACTAAAGCTGCCAGCTCAACTGCTGTCGTCGCCCACCCATACCCCAGAACTAACGAAGTAAATTTTACGCATATAGTGATAATAGACCAAAAGGCTATACCAGAAATCAACAATTTCAATATTTCCAAAAGTACATTTCCTTTGTATAAAAGAGTAAACAAAGAAAGAAACGTGTCAGCAGTAATATTTCCAAGCGCTATGCGTTTCAAAGCACTAAACAATGTTGCATTTCCGTAAAGTATTTCGGTGAGTTTTTTGATTGCTTTACTCTTTACACTGATATACACCCCAAAAGCAACAGCGCAGACTCCGCCTATGACCATTAAAATCAATTCCACCCACCAGATTACCACTTCGGAAGTTCCTTTTTCTTCCATCGTGCCAATCGTATAAGCCTTTCCGTTATGGCATCCTACAAAATAAACGGTTCCTTCTTTTTTCCATGCCTTAACCGTGTACGGCATTTGGGAGCTGCATTTCATGCCTTGTTCTGCATAATGTTCTATCCACTGGTTCAGGCACATTTCGTATATTTCAGATAATTCGGTTTCTGAAAGAGGCTCTTTTACAGACTGCTTCAAAGATATGACCTCAGAAGTTCCGTTAAGGGTATCGCTGACTTCCTCCTCCACTCTGGCATGGTTTCCTAATGCAACGCCATGATAAGTCACAGCATTGAAACAGCCATCATTGTCAATATCCAATGCAAACCCCCGTTTTTCAGCATCCACATCCGGTTCACGATTGATATATGCCTGCACTTCTTCATCTGATAAAGCCCTCTCCCATACATCGCACTGGGAAATATACCCCGCAAAATAATCCGTCAGGCTGTCTGTTGCATTATCACGTTTTGCACCAACCAGAAACATTCTTCCAGTATCATAATTAAAAGCCGGAAAAAGACTTTCTTTCTTACAGTCCACCTTCCCATCAATATACATCGTGGCTGTTTCCACATTAAAAACAACGGCGGCATTGATCCATTTTCCCTGCCTGATTACAGATTTTGATACCACTGTATTCCACTCCGAACGCTCAAAAGCGTGCGTAAAACAAAGATGAAGACCATCTTCCATACGTTTCAGATAAAGATTGATCCCTCCAATATTGCATTCTGTCATATCAGAAAGGATACTGTAACGCTCGGATACATCATCTTCCCCAGTCACAAACTTAAAATGCACCTGGACAGAATACTGCTGTGTCCCATAGTATCCCGGACGTACATCAGCCAGATCCTCCGCCTTCACTTCCAGATAAGAATTGCCTTTCAAACATATGGAAGAAGTAAAGGATTTGATGTGGGCATCTTTCAATGAAATCAGGTTGTTGCCAATCTGCTCCTTAGCCGGATTTTGTGTAAAATCATACCACGCCAGAGGAATGATGTCCAAATTCGGCTCATACATGATTTTTTTCATGGTGTCAGCGTCCAGACACTCACTGAATATACGGACATGACGTATATCTCCTGCAAATCCATCTCCTATCATAATGCTGTTATTACAGTTGGCTCCTGATGCCTGACCAAATACACAGCAGTTATAGTTCCCATCTAAATACAGGGATACCCTGCTTCCATCTGTCGTCATGCCGATATGGAACCACTCATCCACCTTTAAAGCCCCCTGTGAACGGTTCGAGTAAATAACAGGATACCCCGGCAGTTTTACATAGACACCATCCTCATGTATTCCAAAATCTACAATTCCCTCTATCTTTAGTACGGACTTATCGGTTGTCAGTTCCATAACCCTGACCATAGCATCCACGGAAAAAGCTGCCATGCCATTCAGCAGGCTTCCCAGCCTGTTCTCTGCCGTAACACTGCCTTTTATGGATTTGCGCAATGCAAAATAAGTATTTTTTCCTGTCATAATATCCCCCTTACACAAATATCGTACTGCATTCTCCTGTCAGCACCAGCTTTGAGGTTTCTGTCAAGCCGATATGTTCTGCAGGTTCAAGCCCCAGCTCCTGTAGTGTCCTGCCAAACGGATAACACTTATGGTTAAAGCTGACTGATGTTAAAAACTTTGTTTCTATCAGTGCATTTTCAGGCAATTCCACCTTTCCGTCATTGTTATATACAAATGTTTCAACATATCCGTCAAACCCTGCCGGAACGACAGTCGCAGCAGCAAGCATCCTGGTTTTTTCACTGCTTTTTACGCTTTTTTCCAAATCAGGGAGTGCATCGCATTTTACCCCCACCGTATATCCATCAGGAAGCCCCGTCCATTTCACCTGAATCATGGCAGGCTCATCTTCGTCCCCCGGATTAGACAGTGCATCCAACCTTTGGAAATCATATATGGTGCTGCCCTTTATCACATTAAAATTACGCACTGCAACGCCAATATTCGTGCGAACCCAGTAGTTAAACTGGTCATAAGACGCAAAATCCGGAGGGATACATTCTTTCTTTTCATCCGTAACAATTACAACCATGCAGAAATATTGGTTATTTAACCCATTCAACAGAAAAGGCGTGTCAATTACCGCAATGTCATTTTGTTTATCCGAAGATATAAATGCACAGCTTTCGCCATCTGCCGTAAATACTTTTTTGCTGCTCCACAGGCTCGGCTTCATAAATAATGATGAACCACAGCAATATAACCATACATATCCCTTTGTTGCCATATTATTCGCTGCTTTGTTTTTCCCCCTGACATATATAAAATTTGTACCCGAATTTTTATCCAGTGGCATAGTGACATCTTTATCATAATTTTCCTTAAAATACTCATCGGGATTTTGAACCTGTGTATGCACAATCATATCCGGGGACTGGTAACTGAACTTCCTTTTTCCAATTACCCCTTCATCACTTAAACTTGTTCTGATTAAAAGATTGTTTTGATAACCCATAATGCTTCCTCCTTAAATAAAATATTTTTAACGGCGGCAGGGAATTATGATTTTCCTGACTGCCCTGTCAGACCACGGTTCTATGTCATCAAGTACCATAATTCCCCGCCTTCCGCTTATGAACTTTTACTGTTATTTTTTCTTCTTACAAGGAAAATTCCCAAACCTGCAATCACCAACACCCCACAGACCACGAATATCCATATGCGGTTCCACAAATCATTTTCCACTTTTATATCTGCTGCATCAGTCTGCGGGCTTTCATCGCCAGTCTTTGGCACCTCTGTTATATCGTTTTCTTCCTCCTGCTTTGCATCTACTGTGATTACATAATCCGATGCGTGGGGAAAGGCAAGCGACACGGTTCCGTCCTCTGCAATTGTGTCTGTACAGATAAATTCAAGCTCCCCTGTGCTTTCCTTGTAGTAATACAGGCTTGCTGTAAGCCCTGCGTTCTCTTTGCCGAGGCTGATGGAAAGCACTGCCGTAAAACCGAACTCTCCTTCATGGGCAAGGCTTATCTGTATGCTGTAGTTCTCCCCTGTGACATGGTTCACAATATCCACTGGTATCTTTTCTGTATCTGTCTGTACAGAAAAATCAATATCACTGATTTTGCCTTCCCTGATGTCCTTCCCATTCACGCTCCATGTCATTCCGTTTCCCATGTCAAAAACAATCGTAATGTCCCTGCCACGGATATTTTCCAGCACATCTCCCGGAACTACAGTAGAGCCGTTCATGTCAACAATGACCGTTTTTCCGTCCTCTGCCTGACTGGTTTCCTCCCGAATGACCTTCCAGCCGCTTTTCACGGCTGTGCCTTCCTGACCGGATTTATCCTTGATAAATGGTTTTCCAGCTTCCGGCTTATCCTCTCCTGTGCTGCTTATTTCGGGCTTCACACGGTCTGGTCTTTCGTCTGTGCCATGATTCTCTGACTGGTTATTATCCGGCTTCTTATCTCCCGGCTGATTGCTTTCCGTATGTGATGGGGAAAGTTTCGCTATTTCCTCTGTCCTCATTACATAGCCACAAACGCTGCACCTATACGTCCTAACGCCTTTCTCCGTTTCCGTTGGTGCTTTTGTCACACTTCCACTGTCCTCTGTATGGGCGGATTCTCCTGACCTGTCACCACAAGCACATTCACGCCAGTGCTTATTGCCGTCTGATTTCCAACCTGTTCCATAGCTATGCTTATGTGATGGCGGTAATTTTCCTATTTCCTCTGTCCTTATCACATAGCCACAAACACTGCACTTGTAAGTCCTGATTCCTTTCTCTGTTTCCGTTGGTGCTTTTGTCACACTTCCACTATCCTCTGTATGGGCGGATTCTCCTGACCTGTCACCACAAGCACATTCATGCCAGTGGTTATTGCTGTCTGATTTCCAACTTGTTCCGTAGCTATGCGTGTGTGATACAGGAAGTTTTGCTATTTCCTCTGTCCTCATTACATAGCCACAAACGCTGCACCT
>CAJUOO010000015.1 GCA_910588535.1 uncultured Lachnospiraceae bacterium
ACTTAATAGTATAGATTGTTCAACTTTTCTTGTCCACACTTATATACTAACACCACATTGCTGTAGGATTTGAAATGCCGCTTGTCCATGGTTTGAAGATACTGCCATGCTCGCATCTGTGTATCTTTTTCTAAATTAAAGCGAAGGTTTGTGCTGCGGATATTCTCACTCATGGGTTACTCCTTCCTGCGAAGGCTTGCAAAGGCGAGATATTCATAACCTTTGGCTGTCGCACAAATGTCATCCAGAATGGTCACTCGGCTTTCATCGTACTGTCCGAAGTGTTTTACCAGACAGCCGCCACCACCCACGATATACAGTCGCATCAGCTCCGGATTGTATTCATAGCGTCTGAGCGTTGCGAAAATATCAGCTACATAACGCTTGGCTACGGATGTGATACAGTCCAGATACGGCTTACTGATGTCGGCAGTTCCGAAACGAAGCACCTGTTCAATGGTGGATTCTTCAATTTTCACGCCGAAGCTGTCCAACACCGCATTCTTGGCGGCGATCATACATTGGTTGACACCGAACTTTTCTGTCCAACAGCGGCTTTCTACAGCCTTTTTGTTGTTGATATACAGAATGTTCATGGTGCCGTTTCCGATGTCTGCCAGAAGATTGGTTCCTTTGAAATCTCCCAGATGGCTGACAATGGCAGGGTATCCCTGCGGGAAGAGACTGCATCCTACAAAACGGATATGGTAGTACTTGCCGTTAAATCGGAAGTCCACCTCCTTGTTACGGAGCAGATAGCTTCGGAAATCTTCACGCTGTTTGCGAATCCAGGTCAGCGGCAGACCGGCAGCCAGATGAACATCAGCTTCACGGATGCCATATACATTCAGCTCTCTGGCGACCGCCATAAGAGTCAGAATGTAGTAGTCCTCATCCATAGCCTTGTCTGCGATAAATTCCTTATGACCTTCCCCGATACGGTAATAGATGCCGCCATACTCCAGAATGTTACCGGAAAAGATTGGCTCGGTTTCATAAGCTGTTACTCCAGTAGGCGTCACGGTGTTGGCTGTCTTGATGTTGCCGTAGCCATGATCCACGGCAATGATTTTGATGTTATTCAGTTCTCTCATTTGCTCTGTACCTCCTTGTGCTTGTTTGTGTTCATAAAAAATGCCCCCTTTCAGTAGATTTGCTTTGAAGTAGCACCGGATTTTCTGATTTGGTGCTGTTTTCATTGCAATTTCATTCTACTGAAAGAGGGTGTAAAACACATTGAGCGTGGATTGAGTGGAAATTGAGCAAAAAGAAAAACAGCCACACACCGTAGTGCATGACTGCTGTAGAAAATGGTTTTAGTTTTGTTCTTTTGGCAAATAGCGTTTGTCTATTGAAAGATTAACACAAGTTGCCGCTGCAATATAGATCACTAAGATAATAACCTCTAACACCAAAGTACAATATGGACGAGGATAGAATCTTGCAGCGCTGTTTACGATAAATCTAACGGGGAAGTACAGACCCAACCACGCAGAAATCTTATAAAACTTTCTGCGGAAGTTCTTCGTTTTTTCTGTTGCGCTGGCGGCTTTCTTTTGATAAGCATATTCAAAACCACCAATAGCTGCAACAAATGGAATAAAACTCAAAAAACCAAAGAACACATTTTGCAGAATAACCGTTGTCATAAACTGCATCAAAAGCACCATGACTTCGAGCGTGACCAAATAAATCATAATCTGCCCAAGATTATCATTTTGTACTTCTTTTACCTTCGGCAGGTCATTGTCGCTCTGGTAATCATCATTCAGTAAGTAATCTGTGGTAACACCGAACAGCTTACTGAGTTGAAGAATGTTGCTTGCATCAGGCATCGCAGTACCCGATTCCCAACGAGAAATAGCTTGTCGTGATACATTCAGCTTTTCAGCCAAATCTTCCTGCGACATTCCATTAGATTTCCTTAATCCGATAATTTTATCTGATAGTTTCATTTGAAAACCTCCTTTGCTTTTGTGATTTCATTGTACTTAATACTACCATGGAACTCCACCACATCAGCTTTACATCTCCGCAACATGAGTTTACATTGTTTATTTTTCAAGAATTTGCGGATCAAGGAGGAAGTCATAAATGTTCACAGTCAAAATACCATACTCATCATAGTGTGGCTGAACGATGTCTTTGGTAACAACGATTTTCTTGAAAGAATCATCAATCTTTCTAAACGGTCTGATTTCCTGAGTGCGTTTCGCTTCATCAGGCAACGAGTATGCAGACTGGATGTAGTATCTGGAAGAACCAAGATTGCATACAAAATCAACTTCAAGTTGTTTGCGGATAACCTTACCATCCTGATCTCGCTCTGCAATCGGTATTACACCTACATCCACGCTGTAGCCACGCATACGAAGTTCGTTATAAATTACATTCTCCATAGAATGGGTCTGCTCGAACTGACGGAAATTGATTCTGGCATTGCGAAGTCCAAGATCGGAAAAGTAATATTTCTTTGGGGTTTCAATATATGCTTTTCCTTTAATGTCATATCTTTGTGCTGATTCAATCAGGAAAGAGTCCTCAAAATAATCCAGATATTTCTTAATGGTAGCGGAAGTGATTCTGGATTTCTTTACCGTCTTGAAAGTATTCTTTAATTTTTCCGGATTGGTCAGCGAGCCAATGGCAGAGGAAAGAATGTTCAGAAGATCTTCCAGTTCTCCGATGTTCTTTACTCGGTTACGTTTAGTAATATCTCGAAGATAAATCTCATTGAACAGATTCTGCAATGCAACTGCCTTATCGTTTGCTCCCTCACGAAGAACAACCAGAGGGATACCGCCATACAGCATATATTCAGATAATCCCATGTACTTATCACCGTTGTAAATGGTCATAAACTCGGCAAAGCTCAGGGGATACATATGAACCTCGTCACCACGACCAGCGAACTCGGTGGCTATATCTTTAGACAAAAGTTTTGCGTTACTTCCGGTCACAAATACATCCATATTATCTTTACGAAGATAGCCATTCAGAACAGCTTCAAAGCAATCCAACATCTGAATTTCATCAAGCAGCAGATAATACATTCCTTCACCTACAACTTTGGAACGGATATAAGCCATGAACTTTTCAGGGTCAACTCCACGCTTTTCCTTTTCAATCTGAATCAGGCTTTCGCCAATCAGATAAAGATCATCGGCTGAGTCAAAAGCAAAGCGAATGATGTGGTCAGCATCAACTCCGCTTTCCAATAAGTGATGATAAAACAGATTATTCAATAAATAGGATTTACCACATCGGCGAATACCGGTAATTACCTTAATCAGTCCATTATTCTTTCTTTTTATCAATTTATCCAAATAAAAATCTCTGCGAATCTCCATCATCAAACCTCCTTGCGAAAGATTTTTGCAACTTGTTGCACTTTTCTATTCTATTATATCCAGATAGACTTCAAAAATCAATATATCAGATACTCTTTAGAATAGATTTTTGTGACTTGTTGCATTTTTCTATTCTACAATCATATTATATGCTTTAGTAGCGATTATTATCCCGTATTTTAATCGTGTTCCTGCTAAAAAAAGCAGCCACACACCGAAGTGCATGACTGCAATCAAAAGAATCATCATTTAAATAATTGCTCACTACTAAACGAAATAAATCCTATAGGTGCATTTCCACCGTTTGGATTCTTCGTCATCTTAGGTGAGGCTACAATTTCTTTCAATCTCTGTGAAGCGGTTTTATCGCATTGCTTAATCATTTTATTGCACCATTCATCTGAGGTATCTGCCGTTGCATACATAAAGGTATAATTTTCAGGAAGAAGCCATTGTCCAAAAATTGGAATAGTTCGATTATTATAGCCTTCGAGATTTCCCAGTTCTGAATCAATTACAATTCCCACCTTTTTATTGTCAGGAATTATTTCTTGCAATTTTTTTATTACCTCCATCCAAGTAACGGATTCTATTTTCATTGCCCATGGATGATACCAGTCGATTAGCATATAAGGCTTACATATCATATTTCTTTCGTAATCATTGATTTTTTCTATCTCACCATAATAAATTGCTGCTGCTGAGCAATAAAAATCGCCGCACTTTTCAGGATGTGTATTGGTATCCATCGCAAATATGAACTCGAAATTTTCAGGCCATGATCCAACTTGGTCAGTAACAAATTCCAAACCGGTAGCTTTTGCTACCACACGTTCTTTTCTCTCACCTTGGTAGCTACGAATCATCGACTGCTCACCTATATCATAGGGCACCCCATCTTTGTCAGCAATTACGAATTGCCCCTTATCATAAGATATACGCATACTCCAATCTTTTGGCAATCTTATTTGTTTGCTTGATTGGATTTTATTACTTCGAGGAAATGTTGCTTTTTTTCTTTTTTTCCCATAGTGTTCACCGTTCTAATTACTTCATTTTCTGACTAATCTGCTTTCCTAAATACACTCCCGCCTGTGCATATGTTCCAAGCAAGTCCTGTTTCTTTGCTTCGATCATATCCGGCTCAAACTCAAAGACCGTTTCATAAATTTCCATAGCCTTCTGGAAGTGAGAAGTTGCTTGCTGAATTTCTCCCATAGTCAGGCGGATACCGCCCATTGCTTCCTGAACGTTGGCATAATCCAGACCCGTATCAGAATTATATTCTCGGATCACACGACAGAGTTTTCGCAGAGCAGACAGACCAATATCAGGCTGTCCCATATCCGTCAGCAATACAGCATAATTGGTAATCTGCACAATGCTGTCATGGTAATAAGCCAGACCATATTCCTCTATAATTCTGATAGCCTGTTCCATGTTCTCTTTGGCAAGTTCCAGTTTGCCGTTCACACGGTACATACCACCAAGATTAGCATAAAGGTTGGAAACCAGAAGCGCATTATCTGCTGTGATCTCTGGAATCATAGCAATGGCATCTTTCTGCATCTTGATTGCTTTATCCGATTTCTTCTCATAGGCAGCTTGATAGCTAAGAAGTAATGCACGGTCAGCCACAGAACCTATAGCGGAATCTTTCAGTAGCGCTGACAGTGTATCAAGAACCAGTTCCATGCCCGGATAATAATGATAATTCTCCATATACGGGAACACATCTTCCAAGAAACGAAGATAGACCAGCATATCATCATTTTCAATCTGAATTATGATAGATTCGATAGTCTGGAACAACTGTTTATAATAGGAAACTTCTTCTCCGTGGCGTAGGCAGATCTGCTGTAAACTATCCAGCAAGATGCGGCAACCCTGTACAGAAGGTTTTGTTTCTTCCATTGTCACTTCCTGCATCATTGGATGAAGAGCAATCATACGACCTTCCATTGCCTTGATGAAGCCTTTTTCAATCAGGGCATTGACAGTATTCATATCACGCAACTTCAGCCAGTTCGCAAACAATCTGTTTTGAACTCCCGCCAACGGAGACAGCGCAAGGTTTCTCATAATATCTGTTTCTGCTTCTGAAAGCTGATACAGAGAGAACAACGTGTGAATGTGGTCATAATAGGTAGCCTTGCGACTTTTGCCATCTTTTGGAGATACCGATGGTATCGGTAGCATCCAGGGCGGCTTTTTCCTCTTTTAGCTTCTTTAACAGGAGCAATGGCTCCATAATTCCGCTTTCCAATAAACGGGCTGACATTTCTACTGCAAGAGTATGACTGTGTACAGTTTGGATGATTTGCTCCAAAACAGGGCGGTTCTTTTCAGCTTCAGAATAGAAACACCCCATTAACTTAACCAACGCTTCTATATCAGCGATTTCTTCCAGATTCATGGAAGTGTAATTGTCAAATCTACTTCGGGTAGTGAACAGAATACGGCAATGATATTTCAGTATTACATCCAGAATACTGTCCTTCGCTGTTACAGTATTGAAGTTATCAATAATCAGCAGACTGTCTGCTCTCAGTTTGCGAAGATGGCGATGGTGTCTGCTGAATCTTGCATCGGCAGTTTCGTTTTCATCTACATCATCAGCAAAGTCCAGATTTACAATATCGTTCTTCAGATCACCAGAGTAGGTGATGTACATGATATTGGTGTATTCTTTGTCGTACTTTTTCGCATAGGCTTTTGCCAATTCGCTTTTACCAATACCGGCAATACCCTGAACAAACACTTTTCCCTTTGAGCAAAGAAGCTCATGGAGCTTTTCCAACTCTGCATCACGACCACAGAAATGGCGGCACGGTCTTGGAACTTTTGCATCAAAGATAAAATCACGCATCAGCGGTGAGAAAGAACCGGATGCTAAAAGTGCCTTGTTATTGACATCACGTTTTCTGAACTCACGCTCCATACCGAAGAATAAAACCGCAGCAAGAAAATCCGCTTTATCTCTATCTGTACGACAAGGATAACTTGCAGTCAGTTTATTCTTAACTTCTGGTGAAATGGTTGTATCCTGAATCAACAATGTGTGAGCAGCTTCCGCAGCCATAGCACTGTCATACATCAATGGCAGCACATTGTATTCTATATCAGCTGAAAGAAGATCCCTGTTTTCTTCATTCATATAATAAGAAATTATTCGAGGGCTGATTCTTGCCTGCCCATTGAACCAACGGCATACCTGCCCGTTATCAAAAGCATAATCCATCGAATCTGCATCGCCACAGAAAGATGCAAATACCTGATCCAACAGATGCATCTGGTCAATCTTAACTTCTTCATTAAGATTTCGGTCAACAATGGTGCGTTCGTCATTGATATATTTACGAATAATGGTGATGACTGAACTGAAATCTAAATATTCCATAGACAGCTCTCCTTCCAAAAAGTAGTCAATTTGCGTTCAATTCACGCTCAATGAATCTTTGACAGATTCTTGATAAGATGATACCACGAAAGAAGTTCCGCAGTACCCCAACAATATTATAGCAGAAAACGCCATTTTTTGAAGTAGGAAAACAGGCGTTATAAGTTGGGAATAGCGGACAACTTCTCTCTCATAGACTGAAATATCGAGGGAGGTGCGTGGTATCGCAAGAAAGAGTGCTCCAATCAATGTAATTGTCCATTATCCGAAAACCATAGAGGGTCAGCGTGAATTGGCAGAACGTGTTGCCGGTGTCCACTCAGATATGGTCAATCAGCATATTAAAAAATTGAATTGTCCTTCCGATCAGAAGGTACAGCTACTGGATGCGGTTATAAAATCCGTATCCAGCAAGAAAGCAGGTGAACAAACTCTGTAAGTTTGAACACCTGCTTTTTTCTATACCTTGATTTTATCTTTGAAATATTTGTTCCAGGAATTGATATTCATTCGCTTCTCGTCAGCTTCCCATGCTCGAAGTAAATTCGGTTCAATTCCCATTAACCGTGCGAAAGGCTTTTTCTTTAGCCCAAGACTCTCACGATATTCTTGTATCAGTTTTCCTTGCCCTTTATATAAGAAGCGATTGTAATCATCCAACAAATCGTCAACAGGAACCTGATAGAGTTCTGCCAGCTTGTCCACGATTTCTTTCGGATAATGGTCTACATATCCAACCTCAAAGTCTATGTAATGTCCTCTGGTAATTCCAATCAACTCAGCAACTTCTTTCTGCATCAGGCCCATATGATGACGACACCAACGAAGCCTGTCCTGCACATTCGGTATATCTTCATAATTCTGATACTGCTGATTGAACAACTGTGCTTCCAACAACCTGCGAGGGGCTATCAGTCGGAAACTATGGATATACATGGGTGCATACCTCACATAACCGTCTGAAGTCGAACAAAGGATGTATATATTCTCGGAAACCTGTGCCAGAATACGCCATTTGAGTTCTTTTCTGCTCTGGGGGTACTGGTTTGGAACCATAAACGCATCTGCGAGAGGATAGCATTTTCCACACATTTTGACGCATAGGCAGCCAGTCTATTATTCTTGTCTGTATTAAAGGTGTTCACCGCTTTAATCAGTCCGATGGTTCCCACAGAGATCAGATCCTCCATATCCCTGTCCGCAGCATGATATTTTTTAACCAGATGAGCCACAAGACGCATATTTCGCTCAATCAGTATCTGTCTGGCTTCCCCGTCTCCCTCCCTGTACCGCTCCAGATAAAATCTTTCTTCTTCGGGCGTAAGCGGATTAGGAAATAATTTCAAAAAAAGCACCTCTGGGAGTTTTGTTATAGTCTATGCCAACGAACTCCCCAACGTGCCTTTCCTACTTTTATTGTTTCTCTTTCACTGCCGATTTTAAGATTTTTCTCAAAAACGACTTCAACATTCTTTCTCTTCTTTTCTTCTTACTATATCATATTCCTCCAACTCGCACTGCATATCTACATACAGAATCTGTTTTGGATGTGGTGCACTTCCCTGTGGATTGCCCTCCTCGTCTTCTATGGCATGCACCTGAACGATAAGGTTCCTTCCATCTGGCTTCATCACCTCAACCTCTTCTCCCACTGAGAACTTATTCCTCTGCTCCATGCGGTACATTCCCCGCTCATTCTTCTCTCCGATCAGCCCAAGATAAGTATATTCTTTCATGTAGGTATTGTTCTCATAGATCTGAGAATGTTCATCTGGTCTGCCAAAGAAAAAGCCTGTGGTAAATTGACGATAAGTACACTTTGCGATCTCCTCGCGATAGAATGGAATACGACTTCTATAATATTCTGGATCTTTTAAGCAATCATCAATGGCAAGGCGGTAGGTTCTCGCCACTGCGGCCACATAAAGAGCTGTCTTCATCCTTCCTTCAATCTTCATGCTGTCTATGCCGACGGAAAGAATCTCTGGTATATGTTCAATCATGCACAGATCCTTTGAATTAAATATATAAGTGCCGCGATCATTCTCAAACACTGGCATATATTCGCCGGGACGATTCTCCTCCACCAGCGCATATTTCCATCTGCACGGATGTGTGCAGGCGCCCTGATTGGCATCCCTTCCAGTGAGAAAACTGCTCAACAGACATCTGCCCGAATAGGAGATGCACATTGCCCCGTGGACAAAGGTTTCTATCTCAAGCTCCTCTGGTATATTTGCTCGTATCTCTCGAATCTCTTCCAGAGAAAGCTCTCTCGCCGACACTACACGCTTAGCTCCCAGCTTGTGCCAGAATTGATATGTCCCATAATTTGTGTTGTTGGCCTGTGTGCTGATATGCAGCTCTATATCTGGCAGCAGCTCCTTTGCAAGCATAAAAACTCCCGGATCAGAGATAATCAATGCGTCCATCCCTACATCCCGAAGCTCCTCAAAATATCGGCGCACACCTTCCAGATCCCGATTGTGAGCAAGAATGTTTGCCGTCACATATACTTTTACACCGCGGGAATGGGCAAAAGCCACCCCCTCTTTCATCTCCTCAAGGGAAAAATTCTTTGCCTTTGCACGCAGTCCAAAT
The DNA here is from genome assembly GCA_910588535.1 of uncultured Lachnospiraceae bacterium. Taxonomy (GTDB): domain Bacteria; phylum Bacillota; class Clostridia; order Lachnospirales; family Lachnospiraceae; genus RGIG8607. Next base: position 9,352 of record CAJUOO010000015.1, read on the forward strand.
GCTTCCCCTCCGATATACACAGCGTCTGCCCCATATATCACAGCTACCTTGAGCACCTCCAAGCAGCTTGCCGGTATCAATAATTCTGGGCGCCTTTGGCGCCCTATATCCACTGGTTTATCCATCTATTTTCTCCGCTCCTTCCTCGCCCGTAACAATCCTTGTGCTGACCGCGAGCCCATCTCCCACAGGGACCACCGCTGTTTCAAGCTCTGGCATGTGGGTCAAAGTATAGAGATATTCCCTCATTCTTGCGTGAATTGTACGATTTCTCCGCGTCACAAGATAACGGGATTCAATGAGATCGCCATCTTGAAGCACATTGTCAGACAAAAGAACACCACCCTCAGGCAGCAGCCGCATCACTTCTGGAAGAAAATTAAGATATTGACCCTTTGCGGCATCCATAAATATAAAATCATAAAAAGGTGCAAGCTCTCTTAAAAGATCTGCCGCATCTCCCTCCAACAGTGTAATGCGATCTGCAAATTCTGACAGCCGAAAGTTCTCATATGCCTGCTCAATCCGCTTCTCATATTTCTCAATAGTTGTGATATGCACGTTCGCTGGCGTGCTCGCCGCCATCACAAGCGCAGAGTAGCCCACCGCAGTCCCGACCTCCAAAATATGTCTTGGCTTCTTTATCTTTAAAAGTACCTTCACAAGCTGCTCTGTCTCCTGTCGAATCACAGGAACATGTTCTGCCTCTGCTTTTATGCGGAGCATATCAAGAAATTCTCCATTTCCGGCATCCAGCGAGTGAAGGTATGTCGTGATCCGCTCCTGTACTATCATTGTGCTTCTCCTGTCTCTGGCTCACTCATCAGAATCTCCAGCATATCCTCAGATGTCATAGAAGTGTTGAGCGTATAAGTACCCGGACGCAGATCTGCCTCATACAGCTTTGCCTGTACCAGAAATACTTTATAATCCTTGATCAACCCTTTACTCTGCAGAAGCTTTGCCACATCCAGATCGGAGGAGCCCTCCTCCACAATAACGAGCATATCCTTTCCATTTGCCTTCGAGGATACTGCATCTGGTGTAAAAATAGACTCCCCAAATGCAAAGCCTTTATTTCCTGCATCATAGATCAGAATCACTGCTATCACGCACACAATCATCTGCAAGGATATAGATATAATCATGCCTGCTGCTTTTCTAATCATGATCCTCCTCCAGAAATTCTACGTCAAAATCGATCTCTCCCAGCAGCTTCTCCTCAATCTGCTGCATTGTCCGACACATAGAATGTTCATACTGTAAAAAACCGCTCACCCTTATATCACGGCGCACCGGCTCAAATTCACTCTGCAGCCTTCCAATCTCATCATAAAGGCTTTCTGTATTTCCCTCAACCTGAAGGAGAAAATTTTTCATTCGAAACCGGTTGACCTTCTGATAAAGCTGTGCATCCTCCTTCAAAAGTTCTCTGCACAAAAGATAATTCTTATATTCTTCACTGTTTTTTACTAAGTTTGCAAGTTCTAGTACTTTTTCCTCTATTTTGGCATCCATATTTATCCTCACATCATCTATACTTCCATAATAATCGGAAGAATAATGGGATTTCTCTTCATCTTTTTCCAAAGATAATCATTAAGACTATCCTTTATCACATTCTTAAGCTTTGTCCAATCTGAGATATTCCTGCTAAGACAGTCCTCCAGCGCTTCACTCACTATCAACCTCGCCTCATCCATCAGATCCTCCGATTCCCTGACATAGACAAACCCGCGGGACACAATATCAGGACCAGCAAGAAGCTGATTGCTGCGCTTCTCTAAGGTAAGCACCACAATAATTATACCATTCTCCGAGAGATTCTGCCTGTCGCGCAGCACAATATTCCCCACATCGCCGACACCCAGACCATCTACCAGCACGCTTCCACTCTGCACATGCCCGGAAACGCTTCCTCCGTCACCGCCGAGCTCAAGCACGTCTCCGGATCTTAAAATAAATGTATTCTCCTTCGGAATCCCAAGACTTATCGCAATCTCCGCCTGCGATTTCAGATGGCGAAATTCCCCGTGCACCGGCACTGAAAATTTGGGATGCAACAGCGAATAAATAAGCTTAATCTCCTCCTGACAGGCATGTCCTGACACATGTGTGTCCTGAAAAATAACTTCTGCACCCTTCATGGAAAGCTCATTGATCACCTTGGACACTGCCTTTTCATTTCCCGGAATTGGCGTGGAGCTCAAGATAATTGTGTCATTTGGCTTGATTGTCACCTTTTTGTGAATCGAAGCCGCCATGCGCGAGAGCGCTGCCATAGATTCCCCCTGACTCCCAGTTGTGATCATCACAATCTGCTCGTCCGTATAGTTTTTCATATTTTCAATATCTATCAGCGTATTTTCTGGTATATTGATGTAGCCAAGCTCACTCGCTGTGCCAATCACATTCACCATACTTCTGCCCTCGATAATAACCTTGCGCCCATACTTGTATGCTGAATTGATAATCTGCTGCACCCTGTCCACATTCGAGGCAAACGTCGCCACAATAATTCGGTTCATCCGATGCTCAGAAAATATATTATCAAAGGTTTTTCCCACCGTTCTCTCCGACATGGTAAAGCCGGGGCGAAGTGCGTTTGTGCTGTCGCACAAAAGTGCGAGCACACCTTTCTTCCCAATCTCACCAAAGCGCTGCAAATCTATCATATCGCCAAACACCGGCGTGTAATCCACCTTAAAATCTCCTGTGTGGATGATCGTCCCGGCAGGTGTGTAGATGGCAAGCGCCGCCGCATCTGCTATGCTGTGGTTGGTGCGGATAAATTCTATACGGAAACAGCCAAGATTGATGGACTGCCCGTATTTCACCACTTTCCGCTTTGTCGTCTTTAATATACTGTGTTCTTTTAATTTATGATCGATCAAAGCCATGGTAAGCCTTGTCGCATACAGCGGAACATTGAGTTCCTTTAAGACATAAGGCACCGCTCCAATATGATCCTCATGTCCATGGGTAAAGATAAATCCCTTTACCTTATCTATATTCTCCTTCAAATAGGTGATATCAGGTATCACCAAATCGATCCCAAGCATATCATCACTGGGGAAGGACAGGCCGCAGTCAATCACAATAATACTGTCCTCAAATTCAATGACAGTCATATTCATTCCTATCTGCTCCAAGCCTCCCAAGGGAATGATCTTCACTCTTGAGTTGTTCTCATTTTTCAAACATTACACCTCCACTTATTCCAAGTCGATATCCTCTAGCAGCTCCGCAAATACACCAGATACTGCCTCCAGCTCTTCATCCTCCTCCACGATCTCGTACACTGCCTCTTCCTCCCCGCTCTCAGACAGATCCTTTAGGATAAAAGCCTCCGATTCATCATCCTCATCATCCGATTCCGTCACCAGAAGGTAATTCCTTCCATTAATCCGGGTCTGTTCAAGAACATAAAATCCAACTTCCTCGTCCGTTCCCGGTATGGTAAACGCTATTCTTTCCAATTTCTGCTCTCCTTATCTAAATATGACTGCAGAATAAACACAGCAGCAAGCTTATCAACATATTCCTTCCGGTTCTCTCTTCGGATTCTGCCCTCCATCATCACTCTGTCAGCTTCTACCGTGGTTAGCCTTTCATCCCATAAAACGACAGGAAGTCCCGTTCTCTTCTCAAGCATTTCCTTAAATGCCCTCGTCTTTTCGCAGCGGACTCCCTCCGTGTTATTCATATTCTTCGGATATCCCAATACAATCCTGTCGACACCGTACTCCATCCTTATCGCATCTATTCTTGCAAGCGTCTGCCTTAACTTGTCCTCCCGCTCCCTGCGAATAATCTCCAATCCCTGTGCAGTGAGCAAAAGAGGATCGCTGAGCGCCACGCCTACCGTCTTAGAGCCATAATCCAGCCCCATCACTCTCATAGGTACTCCCGATTCCTCTAGCCATTCATCTTCTGACTGATATAATAGTTCAACACTTCCTCCAACAGCTCATCACGCTCCACCTTCATTATCAGACTGCGGGCATTCATATGGCTCGTGATATAGGTAGGATCTCCTGACATAATATATCCCACAAGCTGGCTCACCGGATTATAGCCCTTCTCTGAAAGTGCCTCATATACCTTATCCAAGACCTCACTCACTTCTGGCTTTGGCTCCTGTACTACTTTAAAATATTGTGTATGATTCAAATCCTGCATCGTCTATTATCCCCAAGTCACTTGTTATTCTTTTACTTACGTATCTCTACGACTGATACTGCTTCCGTTTCATTCTGCTGGTTACTATTCTAATATATATTTCTTATTTCGGCAAGTAGTTTTACACTATGTTAATAAATTTGTTATAATTAGTCCTGTCAATTTTTTATTTGTTTATAGAAAAATATGACTTTTTGTAGCTTTTCAACTTTAGCTGCTGTTACTATTTTTTGTATCATTTTTGGGAGGGTCCGTCCGGCGAACTGCCTGTAATCCTCCGTCACCCCGCTCCCGCTTAGTGAAAAACGCAGTGGACGGTAAGCTCGAAACTACCTCGCTAACCGCCAGCGTTTTTCAATAGGTTCCTTGAGGACCACAGGCAGTTCGCCGGACTATTTTTATCAGTTAGGCAAAACACGCTAACTCCCATCCGCCTGCTTTAGCAGGCATACAAATCAGGATGTGAAATATTTATTTCACGCTATCGCTCTGCTTGTATAGAGCTGATTAATTGTCTTTGTTTTCATCATTTAAAAAATTTAGTAATCTATGAAAGAAAACAAAAAATGGATATAGCATTACAAGTATATGAAAAATCACAACATAGTTAAAATATTCAGCAAAGCAGTATAGCCAGTCTGCTGTTTTCCTCAAGGAACCTATTGAAAAACGCCGGTACTTAGCGAGGTATTTCACGAGCTTAGTATCCGCTGCGTTTTTCACTAAGCGGGAGCGGGGTGACGGAGGAAACAGCAGACTGGCTATACGGACCTCTTCCGAAAATGATAAAAGAAAACGCATCCTACAAGAAATTTTGCTTACTCAAAATCTGCAAAAACATATCTGTGAAACTATGTTCTATTTTAAGATAATAGCTCTCCATATAGTATCTCATGTTTTTCTAGCATTATTTCTTTTAGATATACCTTTATTATCCTTCCACACAGATTTTCTCTGGCTTTTACAGCGACCTTAATGTATTCACTTGTATGCCCAACCTGATACTCTTCTCCTTCTATCGTCTCTGTCTCTTCTATCAGTATCTCCATTTCTTGCCCAATAAACCATTTTCGATATTCTTCGGATAATTTTTCAGCCAATAAAAGCAGTTGATCGCTGCGCTCTGTTTTTATTTGCTCTGGAATCTGGTGCTCCATCCAAGCTGCTTTTGTGCCTTCTCGTCTTGAATATTTAAAAATATGCATGTCGAAAAAAGCGATACGCTTGGCAAAGGCATAAGTTTCTTGAAACTCTTCTTCTGTCTCCCCCGGAAAGCCAGTTATAATATCGGTTGTTATCGCTGGGTTTTTATAATATTTTCTGAGAATCTGACAACCTTCTTCATATTCCGCACTGGTGTAACGGCGATTCATTCGCTTTAACACAGTGTCACTGCCGCTTTGGAGGGAGAGATGAAAATGCGGGCAAATCTTTGGCAAAGAGCTTATGCGCTCCACAAATTCTCTGGTAATTATCTTTGGCTCCAAGGAACCCAAGCGAATCCTCTCAATCCCTGCTATCTTGTGAAGCTGCTCCATCAGCGACAGAAGTGCGCCCGTCTCCTCCCTGTCTATACCATAGGAGCTTAGATGGATTCCTGTCAGCACAATCTCCTTAAAGCCTGCTTTGGCTAGGTTCTGTACCTCCACCTTTATAGATTCTTTCTCTCTGCTTCTCACTCTTCCTCTCGCATAGGGAATCACACAGTAGGTGCAGAATTGATTGCAGCCATCTTGTATCTTAATATAGGCACGGGTATGGTTTTCCATCTGTGTGACTGGCATATCCTCGTATTCGGCCGTGTGATTTATATCGATCACTGTATCTGTCTTTTTCTTCTTGGCTTGAAATTCCTCCAAAATCTGGATAATATCTTTTTTTCTGTTATTTCCTATTATAATATCAACAGACTCGTCTGCCTCGCATATTTCCTTCGCAGTCTGCACATAGCAGCCCGCCGCCACCACAATGGCATTTGGATTCCTTTTTTTTGCCCGATGTAGCATCTGGCGGGACTTTCGGTCCGCAATATTGGTGACAGTACAGGTGTTGATAATATAGACATCAGCCTCTTCCGCAAATGGAACGATCGTATAGCCGCTCTCTCTCAGCCTCTGCTGCATCGCCTCTGTCTCATATGCATTTACCTTGCAGCCCAAATTATGTAATGCAGCTTTTTTCATAATATTTTACCTCGTTTTCTCTCTAATTTATCTATTATTTCCCATAATATGGATACTATGCGTAATGTTTAGACATTTTTTTATTAACTTTGTATATTGACTTTTCCATTCATTACCGTTAGTATAGAACCGTAGACAATATTTCATTTGTTATGTATAACAAACAAGGAGGGTATTACAATGAAAACAGTAAAAATTTCTTTAAACTCTATTGACAAGGTGAAAGCCTTCGTTAATGACATCACAAAGTTTGATGTTGATTTTGACTTAGTATCTGGCAGATATGTGATCGATGCAAAGTCTATTATGGGTATTTTCAGTCTGGATCTGTCCAAGCCTATCGACCTTAACATTCATGCTGAGGGCGATGCATCTGAGATTCTTTCTGTTCTGACTCCGTACTTAATCTAATTATAGCCAAGTCAATGGGGTGCTGTCGCTACTTTTATGCGGCAGTTTGTGGCGAATAATTCAAGAGGGTATCCGTCTGGATGCCCTCTTTTTATTTATACATAGGTGTGCGCTGGGAAATGAGCAGTGAAAGCTGCCCGCACCCGCGCGACGAGTAAGGGAATTAATCGTTCCCTACTCGATTTTATTCCTAGAGAGTCATTTGTTGACTACACCGGCAGTTGTTTCCATCATCTACTATACTTCACACATAATTGTTTCTTTTGTGTCGAGAGCAGTCTTGACAAGCTCTTCTATCTTTTCTGATAGATTCTCCTCTGAATGACGGATTATTTTTAAATTTGGCTTTGTCACAGGATGCTTTGCAACAAATATTGTACAACAGTCCTCATATGGAAGTATGGATGTCTCGTAGGTTCCGATTTTCAGTGCGATGTCCACAATATCCTGCTTGTCAAAGCCAATGAGCGGACGGAATACTGGCATTGTGCATACCTCATTTGTCGCGTAGAGGCTGTGTATTGTCTGGCTTGCCACCTGCCCGATGCTCTCCCCGGTGATCAGCCCCAGAGCACCATTTTCCTCCGCAAGTGTCTGTGCAATTTTCATCATATAACGGCGCATGATAATTGTCAGCTCCTCATGCGGACATTTTTCGTGAATGTAGAGCTGAATATCTGTAAAGTTCACAATGTGAAGCCGAATGGGACCCGCGTAGGATGCCACCTGTTTTGCCAGATCCATCACCTTTTGCTTCGCCCTCTCACTGGTGTAGGGCGGTGCATGAAAATAGACTGCCTCTAGCACTACGCCGCGCTTTGCTATCATATAACCCGCTACAGGGCTGTCTATACCGCCGGATAACAATAGCATCGCCTTGCCATTGGTCCCTACTGGCATGCCTCCACATCCGGGGATTACCTCTGAAAATAGATTGATCCGCTGGCGGATCTCCACATATAGATTGACCTTTGGACTATGCACATCCACCTTAAGCTCAGGAAATGCCTCCAGCAGCCTTGAGCCAAGCTCCTTATTAAGCTCCATAGAATCCATCGGATAATTCTTTCTTCCTCTTCTCGCATGGACCTTAAAGGTAAAGTTTTTATCAGGATAAACCGCATCTACATAAGCGATCAGCTCCTTTGCCAGACTGTCAAAGCCCTCGTCCTCTATCTGTACCATGGGCGCAATCCCGACAATGCCAAATACATGCTGCAAGGTATGGATCACCTCATCATAATCATACTCTCCCTCTGTATCCACATAGATGCGCCCAGATTCCTTTGTCACGGTGTAACTTCCCTCAATCCGTCTCAGTGCATACTCAATCTGTCTTATCAGAGCATCCTCAAACATATAGCGATTCTTTCCCTTAATCCCTATCTCTCCATATTTTATCAAAAATGCCTTATACATATATCTCCTGATTTCTGCGCTGCTTTTTGCATATTTCAAGTTTGTGGATGCAGCGCAGACACAAACTTGGGAGTAAAAGATTAAAAATTCTTCTCTCTTCCCCTACCTAAATTCCCCTTATCTTCCCGTCACTTTTCTTAACACAGGCAATGTCTCCCTCAAAGCCTCAAGTGCAGAGCATATCTCTTGCTCCGTCGTAAATGTGCTAAAGCTAAAGCGCAACGTCGCGTCAAGAGATTTCTTCTCTAAGCCCAATGCCTTAAAAGTAGGGCTTATGGAAGCCTTGTGGGAGGAACATGCCGATCCTGCCGATACATAGACTTCCTGCTCCTCAAGCACGTGAAGCAGCACCTCACTTCTCACCCCGTCAAAACTGACACTCACAATATGAGGCGCACTCTCCCTGCCGGGATACCCGTTAATCTTCGTCCCCTCGATCTTTTGGATTCCCGTGACAAACAATTCCTTTAAATTATAGAGCCTCTTTTGCTTTTCATCAAAATCTGTATAAGATTCTTCCGCTGCCACGGCAAGCCCAACAATTCCCGGCACATTTAAGGTACCTGAGCGCAAACCGTCCTGCTGCCCTCCGCCAAATAGAATTGGCTTGACCTTCACATGGTCATTTTTGTACAAAAAACCCACTCCCTTGGGCGCGTGCAACTTGTGTCCGCTCACGGATAACAGATCGATCCCAAGACGCTTCGGATATATCTTATACTTTCCAAATGCCTGTATGGCATCCACATGAAAGGCCACTGACGGATTGACCGCACGGATAACATGGTTTATCTCCTCAATAGGCTCTACAGCACCAATTTCATTATTGACGTACATCACCGATACTAAAATCGTATCCTCAGTCATCGCCTCGCGAAGTGCCTGCATCTGTAGCTGACCATAGGAATCCACAGGCAAAGCCACTATGTCAAATCCCTGTTCTTTTAAGTATGCCATGGTATTGCTGACGGAGGCATGTTCTATCTGTGTGGTGAGAATACGGTTCCCAGCGCGCCTGTTCGCCATCGCCGCGCCAATCAGAGCCATATTATTTGCCTCCGTGCCGCCGGAGGTAAAATAGATCTCCTTCTCTCCTACCTTCATCAAGCGCGCAAGAAGCTCTCTTGCCTCTCTCACCTTATTTTCCGCCCTCACACCCATGCTGTGCATAGCAGAAGGATTTCCATAATAATCGGTCATGGCAGCCAAAACTGCTTCCATCACTCTCTCTGATACCTTTGTTGTAGCAGAATTATCAAGATATGCTTCCATCTGTCTTCTCCCCTCCGCGCTCCTTATCCTCACAACTCTGCCTCTGATCAAGCAAAAACATCAGAACAGACAAAAGACTCATTCCCGCTGTCTCTGTTCGAAGGATTCTTCCTCCCAGAGTGATTGGCTCCACACCATGCTCCAGTGCACAGGAGATCTCCTCCTTCTCAAAGCCTCCCTCTGGACCGATTATAATGCCAATGCTATCACCCGGCTGTATTTGCCCAATCCTTCTTCTCGACTCCTCCATACCCTCGCACAGCTCATACGGGATCAATCGATGCGTCAGTACCTCCATGCGACTCATCGCCTGCTGAAAACTTAGAATTGGCTCCACTTGAGGAAGCACCAGCCTTCCTGACTGCTTTGCAGCACTCTCTGCTATGCTGTTCCAGCGCCTGCGCTTATCTCCCTCTTTTTTCTTATCAAACTTTACCACGGAGCGACTTGTCATCACCGGGATCACAGAAGTGACCCCAAGCTCCACTGCCTTCTGTATAATTAGCTCCATCTTATCTGCCTTGGGAAGCCCCTGAAATAGATAGATTTCTGACGGTAACTCCGCGTAGGACTCCTCCACAGATAGAATCGTGCACACCGCCATATGCTCCCTGTACTCACAAAGCTCACAGGTGTAGGCGGCATTGCCGCCATCGCTTATCTTAAGCTTCTCTCCCTGACGAATACGAAGCACATTTTTCATATGGTTAAAATCACTGCCTTCAATAGATATTTTTCCGTCTCTCACCTGCGATCGGTCAACAAAAAAATGATGCATCCTTCTCTCTCCATATTCTTTTTCTATCTTCGCCTTGCTGTGATGGACACCCACTCTCCCTGTCTTGCTACCTCGATCACCTCAAGCTGTGGGGTTTTTGAAATAGCATCCAACACCGCCTGCTCCTTGGTGTCAATAATGCCAGATGAGATAAAATATCCGCCAGACTTTATATGATCCGCAATGATTCCCTGAAGCGGAATAATAATATCCGCCAGAATATTCGCAGTCACAATATCATACCTGTCGAAGCCGACCTGCCCCTTCACCGCCCTATCCTCGATAATATTTCCTATGCAGACTTGAAATTGCTCTGGCATAATTCCATTCGCTTCCCGATTTTCCTCGGCTGCAGACACTGCATTGGGATCCAGATCGGTTCCAAGTGCATATTCCGCTCCAAGCTTAAGTCCCACAATAGAGAGAATACCGCTTCCAGTTCCCACATCCAAAAGCTTCATTCCGGGTACTAGATATTTTCTGAGCTGGCGGATACAAAGCTGCGTTGTCTCATGCTTTCCCGTACCAAATGCCGTCCCCGGATCGATCTGGATAAGAAGCTTGTCCTCCTGTCCCTCCGGCAGCTCCTCCCATGTCGGCTTAATCAATATATCCTCCACGGTAAAGGGCTTAAAATACTGCTTCCAGTTATTGATCCAGTCCTTATCCTCCGTCTGGGATTCTGTGATCGTACCCTCACCCACATCCACAAAAGCCCGAAGCTCTTCAAGCCCCTCCTTCACCTTCTCAAGCAGCTCTGTCTGCTCCCTCTCAGGCTCCAGATAAAAATTAACCTTAGCTTTCCCCTCATCTGGCGGAAGCTCCGGCAAAATATCCACAAACATAGCCAACGTGTCCGCCTGCGACAGTGGCACATTGTCCTCAATCTCTATCCCTTCTATTCCAAGCTCCATCAGCATATCGCTGATCAGATCCTCCGCCTCAGTCGTCGTATGAATCGTATATCTATTCCATCTCATGCCAATCCCCTTTCCTGCTCTCTAATCCTTTTTATAATTCTGTGCTGCCGCATCAAAGCAACCTCTCAGCACTCCCTGATTTTGTATCCCAAGCACTCCCCTTGTTCGATTTCCCACAAAACTCTCCAGCTTCTGCATATATTCCTCCGGCGTGATAGTCCCCTCCGCCACATAGGTAAGGCCCTTCTCCCAGCTTGCCGTCAGCTCTGGGTTTAAAAGCTGTCGGATGGAGACATTTACCACATCAAAAATCATCTCACCCAACAGTGTAGGAGTGATAACCTGTGTCTTTTTATTCAGGGCAATATATGTATTATTGATAAGCTTTTTTAATATCTCTGCCCTTGTCGCGCTGGTGCCAATTCCGCTCCCCTTAATCTGCGCGCGAAGCTCCTCATCCTCAATGAATTGCCCCGCATTTTCCATGGCAAGTATAATAGAACCAGAGCCATAGCGCTTGGGCGGGGAGGTCTCGCCCTCCTTTATCTTTAATTCCCTGACGGGGAGCAAATCTCCCTTCTTTAATTTGGAGAGTGCTTGTAACATTGCCGCGTCACATTTGACGTCCTCCACAACATCCTTGTCCTCTTTTGCTTCTCTTCCTTTTTCTTTTCCGCTCTCTTTGTTCTCCTTTTTCTTGTCAAAGGAATTTCCTGATATTTTCAGATATCCTTCCTCCAACAACACCTTAAAACTTGCAAAGAACACTTCCTCTCGTACTCCCACCCGAATAAGAATCTTCTGGTAGACAGCAGGCGGAAAAAATATGCTTAAAAAACGTCTCACAATCGTCTCATACACATGCAGACTGTTTCCTGACAGGCTGCCAAGTGCCCCCAGTCCCTGCCCTGTAGGAATGATCGCATAGTGATCGGTTATCTGTTTATCATTGACATACCTGCTCTTCTCAATGCCCTGATAGCTTTTCTTCTGCAGTATCTCCTTTGCCGCATCTTTTCCATAATCATAATTTAACAGCCCTTTGATATTTTTGTCAATCTCCTTCGCCACTGCAGTGGAAAGCACTCTGGCATCGGTTCTTGGATAGGTAACAAGCTTTTTCTCATACAGCTCCTGAACAAGCTTAAGTGTCTCATCTGGGCTAATCTTAAACATTCTTGCACAATCATTCTGCAGCTCGGCAAGATTATATAAGAGTGGAGGAAACTTATTTTCCTTCTTTCTCTCTATTGAGAGAAGCTCTCCTATCATTGGCTGCTTCTCTCCCAGATAGTCTATAAGCTCCTGCGCCTTCTCCTTTTCCTTAAAGCCATTCTCCTTATAGAGGAAGGGTTTTTGATAATATCTCGACTTTTCTGTCACCCGCCACTCTGCCTCAAAGCTGCCCTCCGTCAAGGCAAATGTTGCGAGTACACGGTAGAACGGCGTCTTTACAAAAGCTCTTATCTCCCTTTCTCTCCGCACAATCATGCCGAGCACGCAGGTCATCACCCTGCCGACAGAGATCACTGCCCGGTCTTTTTTTAGATAATAGGCCACCGCACTGCCATATTTGAGCGTAAGGAGTCTAGAAAAATTAATTCCCATCAGATAATCTTCCTTTGCCCGAAGATAGGCAGAGGCAGATAAATTATCGTACTCTTTTAGATCCTTCGCTGTGCGGATTCCCTTTTGTATCTCTTCTTCTGTCTGGGAATCGATCCAGACACGAAGTCTCCTTTTATCCTTAACCCCCGCCATCTGCTCCACCAAGCGGTAGATATATTCTCCTTCCCGCCCGGAGTCCGTGCATACATAGATAGTATCAATGTCCTTTCGGTTTAAAAGCCTGCTCACAATCTCAAACTGCTTTTTTACTGACGGAATGACCTCATACTTCCACTCCTTCGGAAAAAATGGCAAAGTGTCAAAGCTCCACCTCTTAAGTGCCGGATCATAACTATCGGGATAGCTCATGGTAATCAGATGCCCTACACACCATGTCACCACAGCCTTCTCTGACTCTATATATCCATCATGCCGGCTGCCCGCTATCTTTAAAACCTTGGCAAATTCCTGCGCCACGCTTGGCTTTTCTGCTATGTACAATTCTTTTCCCATGAATCCTCAACTTTCTATCGCAATCCTGCCAGCCAATATAAATTATGTGGGCTGGACAATACCTAATTTCTGTATTCTGGCCACCGTGAACCAGTCTCCCTGAGATTATATAATTTTGCCCGCTGAATGTCAATGGGGAGACATCTGTATTGCCCCTTCCTCCGCCGTTATTCTCACTTTGATCCCCGCCTGCTCCAGCCTTTGGAGCACCTCATCATGTGGATGTCCATATCGATTCTTCTTCCCGCAGGAAATCACAGCATATTCTGCCTTTACTTTTTCTAAAAATGCCTCTGTCGTCGAATATTTAGAGCCATGATGTGCCACCTTTAATAAAGTGTACTTTTTTCCTTCTCCAAGAACATGCTTTGACAGATATTCCTCTCCCGCCTCATCGAGATCTCCTGTTAAAAGCATGGTGTATTCTTTGTACTTTACTTCAAGAACCGTCGAGTATCCATTTCTATCCTCCGTTATAAGACCCTTATATGGATACAGACAGGTGATGATCAGACTGCCCGCACAGAGGCGATCCCCCTGCGACAGGTAGCCCACAGTAATTCCATTTTCTTTTGCAAGCTCTGCTAAATTACAATACGCCTCATCTTGAAGTGCCTTATCGATCCTTGGCAGAAGAAGCTGTCCAAGTGCTATCTCTCCTTGTTCTATCAGCTCCTTCAGCGCCGAGATATGATCTTCATCTGGGTGTGTCACCACCGCAAAATCCAACGCGTCCACCCCGCGCGATTTTAAAAAGGGCAGGAGGCTTTTCTGATATAAATTCCTTTTATCCGAACTTCCTCCGTCCACCAAAATCCGAATATTATCCTCTGTCTGGATAAAAATGCCATCCCCCTGCGAGACATTAAGAAAACAGACATACAGATTCCTCTGCATCCGAATACCAAGAAGAAATGGCAAAAGCAAAAAGCTCCCTGCCAAAAACAATTTATAAAACAACCTATTCACATCATTCTTCTTTGTATCATCGTTCTGTCTCCCAAATAGAGCCATACAAATGGCGACAAGGCATGTGAGAAGCAAATAATATAACATAAGAATAAACTGTGAGGGCTTTCCTGTCAAATATTTGCTGTATGGCAGCAGGCAGATCCACCTGCACAAAGTTGCATAGATTTGTAATATATACTGACCAAGCGCTACCAAAAACTTACCCAGCCCCAGCCAAAAAAATCCCGCTGTCCCTCCCATAAGACCGGACAACATCACAAGTGTCATGCATGGAATCACTATTAGATTGAGCAGTATGGAATAGGGGGAGAGCTCATAAAAGCTACATGATAGGATAGGAAATGTCACAAGAGACACGGATAAACTTGATAATAACGCCTTTGCTATCGGCCGCTTCGCCCCAAAAACACAAGAAAGTGACGGATATACAAGCCCGATAGCAAATACTGCGCCAAAGGATAACTGGCAGCCACTATGAAACAGATACCATGGATTGTGCCACAAAAGAACCAGAAGGGCCGCGGCTGCTGCCGAGAGCATATCATAACTGCGCTTTACAATAAAAGACAATAATTGAATCACAAACATAATTCCCGCTCTGCACGCCGAGACTGCAGAGCCAGTCATTATAACATAAAGACATATTACAAGACCTGCCAAAACACCAGAAGTGCGAAAACCTCCCACTCTTCTTAGCACCCGGTATAGCCCCATCCCAAGCACAGCGATATGTAGCCCGGAAATTGCCAGAATATGCGAGATACCGCCGTCACTGTAAAGCTCCTTTGTCTCCGCGAGAAGCTCACTCTTTTCACCAAGCAACATGGCCTGATAGACGCCGGCGGCATCCTCCTTGCAGATTACCTGATAAACTGACTGTAATCTACTCCTCACCGCCATAAGCATCCGATAAATGGGAAGCTTAGCTCTTTTTACTCCTGTTATGGCCTCTATCTCACAAGAATACTGACAACCCAGCGATCGATAATAAAGAAAACTGTCAAACTCGCCGGGATTTCCTGCTCTGTCAAATTCTCCCAGCACGCCGTCTGCCCGTATTCTATCTCCCGGCAAAATACCATCGGCCTCTGACACAAACGCCACCAGCTTAAGAGAGCCTCTCTCCTTCTTTGCAAGCGTCACATTGGATAGCATAAGAGTCACACCATACTCTGACTCCTTCACCCAGTCCACTCTGCCCTGAAGCTCGATCTCTGTATTCTCTTTTATCAGATCTCCATAGCTTCGTTTGCTTTCCTCATAGAGAAAGCGACATAGTCCCAGACCAAAACACAAAAACAATACAATGGCCTCCGCCATCATTCTTTTTCTCGCCTTCCCTAACAGACCACCGTCAAACTCTATGCCAAACTCTGCCAAAAAAGCAAGCGCAACAACCAGCCCAGCTAAAATACAAACACCAACATATCCCGCCGCGCATATCTCTCCAAGTACAAATGCCGCAGCGATATAGATACATGGTCTTTTTATACTTAATCCTCCTCCAAGATAATATCAAGATTTCTCTCAAACAGTGCATCCAGTGAAATCAGCTCCCGATATCGCTTTGTCGTCTCGCCATTCACCGCAATCTGCACCTTATTGACTGCTGGAAGCTCCACAAGCGAATTTACAATCGCATAGATGGGAACAACCTCGTTTGTATTCACAGAACCTGTCAGAAAGGAAGCATCCAGATTCACATAGCAGACTCCCTCTCTTGTGGATATGGTCAACAGCTTGGTATCTGATGGAAGCACCGGATACATCCCCGTCTCTGTCGGTCCCTTAATAAGCTGCTCCACCACCAATCGCTCCATGGAAACCGTATTATTATACATAAGTTCCTGCCTGCACTCTATCAGCTTGTCCCCCTGTTCATTGGCAAAATACAAAGTAAGAACCGTTCTCTCATAATCATTAATATCACCGCCCAGATCATCTATAAAATCCGATGCCCTCATCTGTCCCACTGGCTGATTGAGCGCGTCCATAAGAGGCTGCTCATTAATAAAAAAGGCAACTGTATCTACCCCTTCTATCTGTGTCAGCGTCCTCACAATCGCAGTGCGGTTTAAAATCTCTGTAATACGTGGTATCAGAGAATAGGCACTGTCAAAATTCAAATTGATCTGCTTTTTCTCAATGCTTGCACTTAATATGCGCACCTCAGGCAAAAGTGGCTTTTTATAATCCAGTGTCTCAGGATCAGAGGCAAGTGCAGCAAGTAGCTCCTTAAGCAGCCCCTCCGGTTCTGTGTTCTCTGGCTGGTAATTCTCGCTCACCACCCTTGTCATATTTTTATTCACATAATATAGCCTAATGCTGCGCTCCGCGCTGGTCGTCTCTACCGGCACTGTCTTCACCGGCTGACAAGCGCCAAGGCACAGGACAAGAAAACAAAGCAGCCCTGCTATACTTATTCTTTTCATGCCGCCTCCTTATCCAATATATGTGAGAGGTATCCGCACCGTAAAGGTAGTTCCCTCATTTTCCTTACTATAAAGCTTAATCTGACCATTGTGCATAAGAATCACATTCTTTGTGATGGACAGGCCAAGCCCTGTTCCCCCGGTCTCTCTGGATCGTGCCTTATCCACACGGTAGAAGCGGTCAAACACCTTCTCTTCCTCCTCCTTTGGAATACCGATGCCAGAATCTGCTACTTTGACATAGAAAAACTTGTGATCAGCATTGAGCGTAACCTTTACCCAACCATCATCTTTATTATATTTTATTGCATTTTCTATTAAATTGGATAGCGCAAGTGTGAGCTTTACCTCATCCACCTCTGCCGTGACACTGCGAAAACTCTCTAGCACCAGCTCTATATTTCTCTTTGCGGCAATCGGGCGCAATCGCTTAAGAATAAGCTCCAAAAGCTCATTGATACTCACCACAGTAATATTCATATCTGCGGAGGTCTTGTCAAGCTTTACCAAGGAGAGCAGATCGGTAATAATCTTATTCTCTCTGTCTATCTCATCGGCAATATCTACCATAAATTCTTTATAAAGCTCAGCGGGCACCTCCTCCTGTGAGATAAGGGAATCTGCCAGCACCTTCATGGAGGTGATCGGTGTTTTGAGTTCGTGAGATACATTGGACACAAACTCCTGTCTGGATTCATCCAACAGACGGATGCGCGCCAGCATCTTGTTAAATGCCTCTGATATTTGTTCAATTTCACTGTAACCGCTGATCGTCACATTCTCCGTCAAATCCCCAGCCGCTATCTTATGAAAAGACGCAAGAATTTTCTTAAATGGCCTGACAAAAATACCTGCGAACAATATCGCCGCCGCTATCACGATAATGACAAGCACTATCATTAATATTCTGGATTTCCCCGCAAGAAGATCCTGCTCCTCACGCAGATCTGCCGTGGGAACACTCACCACCACCACACCTACAATCTCCCTCTCCTCCGTGCCGGATCTCGTCACCGTGATAGGAACAGTGAGTTCTATAAACTCTCCCTCTCTGTCATATACCCTGCGATTCTCCCCGCGAAAACACTTGATCACCGCCTCCGAGACAAGCGTCTTCTTCTCCGTCAGCGCGTATGTATCCTTAATGATTTTCAGCCCGCTGTTCACTATGATAATTCTTCCATTATACAAATTCGCAAGCTGCTCAATCACACTGTTTAGGCTGCTTGACGACTGATCGCTCATATAATTGCCGTTCGTGAGCTGTCTTCCCAATATATTGCACTGATTCTGCAGCTCATAGATCCGGCGCTGTATCATTCTATCCTCAAAATTAGAGAAAAAGGATATATTGAATATAATTGGTGGCACCATGCCTATCAAAAGAAACACACAGAACAGGCGAAAGCTCATGCTCTTTAAAAATTTACCTTTTTTCTTAATTCTGGAAATAATAGCCAACGCCCCATTTCGTATGAACATATGTCGGTTCACTTGGATTTGATTCAACCTTCTCGCGCAATCTTCGGATATGAACATCAACCGTTCTCACATCGCCGGGATATTCCTTTCCCCACACCAGCTCCAAAAGAAGCTCCCTACCAAATACCTTATTGGGATTCGTCATAAGAAGCTCCAGCAGATCAAATTCCTTTGCCGTCAGATTGATCTCTCTTGTGCCAATATAGACCCGGCGCCCTTCAAGATAAAGCTTAAGCTCACCACTCTCAAGTACCTGTACCTTTTTCTTTTCCTGCTCCTGTTTCCCGCTGCGGCGCATAATCGCCTTGATCCTCGCCTTCACCTCAAGAATATTAAAGGGTTTTGCAATATAGTCGTCCGCCCCGTATTCCAGCCCCATAATCTTATCCATATCCTCCGACTTTGCTGTAAGCATAATAATCGGCATATTGGAAAACTCCCTAATCTGCTGGCACACTTCCAGACCGTCAAGCTTTGGCAGCATAATATCCAAAAGCACCACATCGTATTCTGTCTTTCTCGCGTAATCCATCGCCTCCTCGCCGTCAAAGGCACAGTCCACCTCCATGCCATCCTGTGCTAAGCTATAGCGAAGACCCTTTACAATTAATTTTTCATCATCAACCACCAAAACTTTTCTTCCCATCGTATCCTCAATTCTGGCGCCGCAGCACCTGTATTGTCAGTCAGACAGTTATCAAGCTGCGTATTTTCTGAAATACCGCCTCCTTGATCCCGCTGATCTTCATAATATCCTCAATAGATTGGAATCCGCCATTCTCTTCCCGGTAACGAACAATATCCTTTGCCTTTGACTCGCCGATACCCGGCAATGTCATAAGCTGATTGATAGATGCTGTGTTGAGATTGACAAGACCTGTACTCTCCCCGCTTTCAGAAACGGCCATCGAGGCTGCCTCCTCCATTGACGGAATCACAATTCTCTCCCCATCCTTAATAATATCTGCAAGATTCATAGCATCTGGTGCTCCTTGTGAGGTCGCTCCCCCTGCCATCTCCAGCAGCTCATACACTCGAAAACCCTCAGGAACAGAATAGACACCCGGCTGATTGACTTCACCACAAATATGCACATAGATCATCTTCTCTGTCTGCATAATGGTTTCTTTTGTCTCCTCCGCGCTCTGTTCTGTCTCTCTCATGCTCTCCCACTCTGCTGCCTCCTTATCAGAAGTACTCAGACAGTAGATCGTCCCAGCAAGCAGAAATGCAATTAGGATAATAGCAAGCTTCATGTATTTTTTCTGCACAATCTCTTCTCCCTTCCAGAAAAAGAGTTCCCCTCCGTGCACTATTATTCTAACGGATATTTTACAGCTTGACAATACCTATTTCCACTTAAAAATTATAATTCCTGAAATAGCCAAGCCCATGCCAATCACTTTTCTCCAATCAAATTCCACCTTCTCCACACCAAACAGCCCAAATAGCTCGATGAGATAAGCAATCAGAAGCTGGGATACAACAATCAGCATAACCGCTCTTGCCGGGCCAAGCTGGGACATGCTCTGAATCACGGTAAGTGTGATAAATGCGCCGATCACACCACCAAATAACATATATTTGTGATCCATGACAAAAAGACCTCCAAAGCTCTGCCTTCCCGTAAAAAACCATCCAATTAAGCAGACTGCAAATGCAGTGATCTGCACCCAGCAATTTGAAACCCACAGGCTGGTATTTTTTGTGACCTCTGTGTTAAAAACACCTTGAATACTCATTAATGCCCCAGATAATAATGCAATTAAGATTCCTAACATCCTTATTCCCCTTCCACAATTCTGTTTTATTGAACACTTATTTTGTGCAATACTATACTATTACCAGTATTTCCAAAATAATGCCGGAATATTCGCATTTTTCTTACTTATAGAGTACTGGTTTGCCGCTTATGGATAAAAATTGAATCTAACACAGCATTTGTTTCCATTCTGGAAAAGCAATCCTTTATCAAAAAGAAAATGCTGCGCGTGCAAAGTCTGAAAGAAAAAAAGTCAAATGAATTTTTCATTGACCGAAAGATACAAGCTACGTTATACTTTATACAGTTTACTACATTCATTTCACAATCATAAAGGAGGAATTTTATGACAAAAGGTATTCTGGAACGATCCGTCCAGCGAACTGCCTGTGGTCCTCCGTCACCCCGCTCTCGCTTAGTGAAAAACGCAACGGACGGTACTACCTCGCTAACCGCCGGCGTTTTTCAATAGGTTCCTTGAGAACCACAGGCAGTTCGCTGGATGGACCTCTTCCCAATGATATTCCTATCTAATATTTATTCAAATCAAATATCGTTTCTCAAAGGTTGCAAACTTAAAGAATTATCATTTATCCAAAAATCGTCTATAGTCCTTCATAATCAAATATAGGAATAAAACTTTCTTTTGCTGTCTCTCCTTCTTGGATATAGCCTTGTGAAATTCCAAGTGAAATGGCACAGTCGATCACTTCCTCATATTCTTCCTTTGTCACAGTCCGCTCAAGTTCTGGCATATGGGGAAATTCTCCCATCGGTGTATATTGGTTCATAATGCTGATATATATTTGTTCTCCAAAATTTTTATATAGATATCGAAGTACCCGCTTTGAGTCCTCCACTGCTCCCGGAAGGACCAGATGTCGTACTATAACGCCCTTTCTTATGATTCCCCGCTTGTCAAATTCTGGCGCAGGACTCTGGCGCACCATCTCTTTTATCGCCTCCTTCGCACAGCGAAAATAATCTCTGGCATGGGAATAGCGCTTAGATAGCTCAGGAGAAACATATTTCAGGTCGGGCAGGTAAATATCCACTATCCCCTCTAAGCCTTTTATTATCTCTGCTCTTTCATAGCCACTTGAATTATACAGAATGGGAAGCACAAGCCCTCTCTGTCTTGCCATAAGAAGAGATTCCTTTATCTGAGGAATAAAATGTGTCGGTGTGACAAGATTAATGTTATTTGCTCCTTTCTCCTGAAGCTCCAAAAAAATATCTGCCAGCCGCCTAATCGTGATCTCCTTTGCTGTCTTCCCCCGTGCAATGCTTCTGTTCTGACAGTACACGCATCTCATATTGCATCCGGAAAAAAATACTGTTCCGCTGCCTTCTTCCCCAGAGATACATGGTTCCTCCCACATATGAAGCGACGCCCTCGCCGCCATAAGCTTATCTGTCATGCCGCAAAAGCCTTTCTCTCCTGCTGTCCTGTCAACTTTGCATTTTCTTGGGCAAAGAACACATTCTTTTAGTGGATCTTTATATTCCATCATTCATCCTCCATATATATGCCAAGCATCGACACATTTTCTCTGGATTTCTTTATACAATTGAGTGGAGAACGACCTTCTCCTCTACTTGCTGCGTGGGATGCGTGCAGCTTTCGCTGCTCATTTCCCTGCTTACGCCTGTGCAATCGAGTAGGGGAATAATCTTTTCCCCTACTCGCTGCGCGGGATGCGTGCAGCCTTTGCTGCTAATTTCCATGCGCATCCCTGCGCATAAAAATTGCCGGCTGCCACACAGCAGTCAGCAATTTATCAAATACTTCCATTTACTTTGTTTACTCTACCTCAACCGTCCAGCCAAGTGTATCCTCCAGCTTGCCAAGCTGAATCCCTGTCACAGTATCATATAATTTCTGGCTGTACTCGCCGATGCCTCCATCGCGGACTGGCATAATATGATCGTCCCACTTTAGTTCACCTACCGGAGAAATTACCGCCGCTGTTCCCGTGCCAAATACTTCCTCCAATGTTCCTGCCCTATATGCTTCATAAATCTCATCGATGGATATCTTTCTCTCCTCCACCGTAAGCCCCCACATCTTACAGAGCTGTATAACAGAATCTCTCGTGACGCCTGACAGTATACTTCCATTTAACTTCGGAGTGATGACAGTTCCGCCAATCTTAAAGAAAATATTCATGGCGCCAACTTCCTCGATATATTTTTTCTCCACACCGTCCAGCCAAAGTACCTGAGAATATCCACCCTGATGTGCTTTATCCTGCGCTTTCATGCTAGCCACATAATTTGCGCCGGTCTTTGCCTCTCCAAGGCCTCCCCTGACAGCTCTTACATACTCATCCTCAATCCAGATCTTTACCGGGTTAAGTCCTTCGGGATAATAAGCCCCCACTGGGGACAGAATAATCATAAACTTATAAGTATGGGATGGACGCACTCCGAGAAATGGATCTGTTGCGATAATAAACGGTCTGATGTACAAAGAGGTTCCTTCTCTCCCAGGAATCCATGCCTCATCCATCTTCACCACAGCCTTGATCGCTTGAAGAAAATCCTCCTCAGGAATCTTTGGAATACAGATCCTCTCATTTGTCCTGTTGGCACGCTCAATATTTTTATTAGGGCGGAACAACAAAGTTCTGCCATCCGCTGTTTTATATGCCTTCAGTCCCTCAAACATCTCCTGCCCATAGTGAAATACCATACAAGATGGCTCCAATGAAAGCGGCTGGTAAGGAATAATTCTCGGATCGATCCATCCCTTTCCCTCCTCATAATCCATCATAAACATATGATCAGTAAAAATTGTCCCAAATACCAACGGATTCTCTGGACCCGGAATTGGCTTCGGATTCTGTGTCTTTTCAACTCGAATATTCAACATCTTCCATACTTCCTTCCCTTTACTTAGTTCCTATATAGCTTGTTTCTTTGCACTATTATCTTCCAATCCTTACCGATTGTCAAGACTTTTTGCGCTCAAATCTCTGAAAGGAATATTCCAGACTAAAATATGTCTGCTCCTCGCTGTCACCGGTGATCTCCCATTCCGGCATCTGATCCAGTCTTGGAAAATGCGCATCCGCCTCATATGCAAAATCTATCTTTGTAATGTGTGCCACATCACAATACGACAAGAATTGCCGGTAGATACTTTCTCCTCCCGCAATAAATATCTCTTTACTAGGGTATGGTGTCAAAAATTCAAGTGCCTCCTCCACACTGTGGACAACCTGAGCCCCCTTAACACGAAAAGCTGGGTCTCTTGACAGAACCACATTTTTCCTTGACGGAAGAGGCAAACCATTTGGAAAAGTTTCAAGCGTCTTCCTGCCCACAACAATCACTTTTCCCTTTGTGGTCTGATAAAACCACTGCTGATCGGCAGGAATCCGAACCAAAAGCCTATTTTGAAAGCCTATCCCCCAATTTCTATCTACGGCTGCAATCACATTCATCTTATCTATTCCTCTCTTTTCATATATAGTTTTCCACTTCACTCTAACTCTCATGATTCCGCTTTGCGGAATCTCAAATCTATACAGAGAATGCCGTATTTCAGGCATTCTCTGGTGTAAGACTTAGAACTTCTTCATGAAGCAGCTCTTGCTGCGAGTGATTAGAAGTTCTTCTTACACTAACTCCCATCTGCCCGCTTCGGCGGGCATACAAATCAGGATGTGAAATTTCTATTTCACTCTAACTCCCATCTGCCTGCTCCAACAGGCGTATACATCAGATCCACATACCAGATCTCAGCCTTTTTAATGACCTTATATACTTACCATATATTGTTATTTTTATCATAACATTGAGAAAATCAGTTGTAAACCTTGATTTTAATTGCTATACTATAAATTAACATTTCATATATGGAGGAAAACAATGAGAAAGAATTACATACATAAAACCCTTCTCCTTCTTGTTTTATCAACAGCACTGTCTCTAAGCGGCTGCGGCAGTAAGGGAGAAAAGAACAATCAGACAGGAATGGAAGCTTATCAGAAAAAGGATTATGCCACCGCAATCAAATCCTACTCTGCCGCCATCACGCAGGATAACCGCAAGGCCGATTACTACATTAATCTTGCTATGGCATATGTGGAGACAGGAGAATACGAAAATGCGCTAACTCAGATTGGTTTTGCTCTGGAACTGGAACCAAAAAATCAATCTGCTTACCGCTCCAAGGGCATTATCCACATCGCTCTCAATGACTTTGAAAATGCTATCTTGGCATTGGAGCAGGCACTTCATCTTGCTGACGGTTTTGTGGGAAATATGGAGTATGATATTCTTGATTATCGGGCAGTGGCAGAATCCAAGAGCGGGAATTACAAAAAGGCGATCGACACCTATACGATTCTCCTCAAGGTGGGCTATAAGCCCTCAGAGCATTATTATCTTCGCGGATGCTCCTATCTTCTTAATAATGAAATGGAATCCGCCAAGTCAGACTTCTCTCATGCGATTGAGAATCAAAAAAACAGCTATACCCTATATCTCAATATATATCAGGCACTGAGCCAATATGGCGCAGAGGAAGAAGGCAGCTTATATCTTCAAAAAGCCTTGACACTTGATCTGGGAAAGAAGGAGGACACCTTCTCCAAAGGTAAGATCTATTATTATTTAGGAGATTACACCAACGCGATCACTTACCTTTTAAAGGAACCCCGCAATCCTGAATCCAACCTCTATCTCGGAAAAATCTATATGGCAACCGGAGATACAACACAGGCATTTCTCACCTTTCAGCAATATCTGGAATCAAGCCCTGACAATGGAGATGTCTATAACCAGCTTGGCATGATGCGCTTCGAGGAAGGAGCTTATCAGGAAGCTCTTAACTATTTTCAGTCCGGCCTTGGCTGCAATGACTTAAGCGCAAGGAAATCTCTGGCGTTCAACGAGGCAGTCACCTACGAATATATGCTAGATTTCAGTACAGCAAAAGAAAAATTTAAGGCGTACATTGATTCCTACCCCGATGATGCACAGGCAATAAAGGAATATGAATTTCTAAAAAGCAGATAATATCTATATCCTGCTTTCAAGCTTGTGGTCCGCGCTGTATCCACAGGCTTGTTATGTATAGAAAGCAGCGCAGAAATGAGGAAATATGGCAGAAATATTATATGAGACCAAACAGAAGACAGAACATGTCATTCTTACAGGCGTATGTACATCTGAGCAGAGTGACACGGAAGCTTCTTTAGATGAATTAGAAGATCTTGCCAAGACAGCAGGTGTTATCTGTGTTGGGAGGATGATACAGAATCGTGAAAGCGTCCATCCGGGCACATATCTTGGCAAAGGAAAGCTTGAAGAGCTACAGACTCTGCTGGATCAGACACAGGCTGATGCCGTTATCTGTGACGACGAGCTGTCACCAGCACAGCTTAAAAATATGGAGGAGGCACTAAAGGTCAAAATTATTGACCGCACACTTTTGATTCTTGATATTTTCGCATCACATGCCAGCACCAGCGAGGGAAAACTTCAAGTCGAGCTCGCACAACTTAAGTACCGCTCCTCCCGTCTTATTGGCCTGAGAAACTTCTCGCGCCTTGGAGGCGGAATCGGAACCAGAGGTCCCGGTGAGAAAAAGCTGGAGACGGATCGCCGCCTTATTCGCGACAGGATCTCCCATCTTAATAAGGAACTGAATGAAGTGAAAAGGCAACGTCAGGTGACACGCAAACAGAGGAGCAAAAATCACGCTCTCATCGCCGCCATTGTAGGCTACACAAACGCTGGAAAATCCACTCTTCTCAACCACCTGACGCAGGCATGTGTACTTGAGGAGGACAAGCTATTTGCAACATTGGATCCCACGACAAGAAATCTGTCCCTCCCCAGCGGGCAGGAACTTCTGCTCACTGACACGGTAGGCTTTATCCACAAGCTCCCTCACCACCTGATTGACGCATTCCGCAGCACTCTGGAGGAAGCAAAATACGCCGATCTGCTGTTACATGTCGTGGACTGCTCCAACCCCCAGATGGATCTTCAGATGCAGGTTGTATACGAGACTCTCAAGCAGCTTGGCATCCAGAACAAACCTATAATTACGCTCTTTAACAAACAAGATAAACTTGCAAAGCCCATTATTTTACGTGATTTCAACGCAGATAAAACTCTCACCATCTCAGCAAAAAAGGAGGAAGGACTCGATGAGCTGCTCTGCACAATAGAAAATATATTAAAAGAACAAAAGATCTATATCAGTTGTACCTACCCCTATACAAGCGCGGGCAAAATACAACTCATACGAAAAAATGGCCAGCTTATCAAAGAAGAATATGTGTCAGATGGTATTTTTATAGAAGCCTATGTACCACAGGAAATCTATCACACGGTTATGCCGTAAGAATATAACACATTATTTTTTGAACTACACGCCAATTTCACTATGGAGCTGTCGCATTAAGAAAAACATATACAAATTATTGTAAGACAGTGCTGCATTTTATACTATATCTTGTATAGGTAACGCTTATCGCGATAGCTTTGTATCAATCAAGATGTGTAATTATCTTTCGACACTTATCACACAGGGGATCTCTTCTCCCCTGTGTGTAAATCTTTCTGTACTCTACAAATTTTCCTCCACAAATTTTTTAAGCTCCTCACACGCTTTGTCCTCCTCCTCGCCTTCTAGCAAAAAGACGACCTCCTGACCTTTTGTCACTCCCATATTAGTGACGGCAAGAATCTTCTTGGCATCTGCTGTTTTATCTTTACACTTTAGCGTGATCGAGCAATGATACTCATTTGCCTGCCTTACTAACAAGCCAGCCGGTCTTGCGTGCAGTCCCACTGGCTCCTTGATCACATAAGAAAACTGCTTCATAATCAAACTCCCTTCTAAAATAATATATTATTTTGTCCATGATCTGGATTTCTAATCATACATCCACTTGATTGCAACATCTCAAAAGCATGGATCAATAAAATAATGACAAACCTTCCTCAAAAATATACATATCTCCCTCCCCATTTTTATTATGGTTGACGCCATCCCAAATAAGTCTTATAATCAGATCGATGTTTATATTTTCTTTACTTTTATAAAATATTTTACTATAGTACCTCTTAGAAAGGTGAACGATAACCATGAAAATCATTATTGTAGGCTGCGGCAAGGTAGGCTGTGCCCTAGCTAAGCAGCTCAGCAGAGAAAAACATAATATCACTGTTATTGATACCAATTATTCTCTGGTACATACTGTCTCCAACAGCAATGACGTGATGGGCATTGTGGGAAATGGTGCCAGCAACACAGTGCAGTCTGAGGCAGATATTGAACACACAGATCTTTTTATTGCTGTCACCGGCTCCGATGAATTGAATCTGCTCTGTTGTGTTATAGCCAAAAAGGCGGGCGACTGTTCTACCATCGCCAGAGTCCGCAATCCTATATACAGCCAAGAAACCAATTTTATTCGGCAAGAGTTAGGATTGTCCATGATCATTAATCCTGAGTTTGCCGCCGCCGCTGAGATTGCAAGGCTTCTTCGTTTTCCAAGGGCAATCGAGATTGATGTCTTTGCAAAGGGACGAGTGGAGATGCTGCGCTTTAAGGTTCCATCTGGATCACAGCTTCACAACACAGCCCTTAAGGATCTTTCTTCCCAGATTCGAAGCGAGGTTCTTATCTGCGCCGCGGAGCGAAAGGATGAGATCTATATCCCCTCTGGTAATTTTGTGATAAAGGAAGGAGATATTCTCTCTATTCTTGCATCACCGAAAAATTCCAGTGATTTTTTCCGCAAGATCCATCTGGAAACCAATCAAGTAAAAAATGCAATTATCGCCGGAGGCGGAGAGATCTCCTATTATCTTGCAAAAATGCTTCTCGCAATGGGTATTAAGGTGAAAATCATCGAGATTAACCCACAAAGATGTGATGAATTAAACGATCTGCTGCCCAAGGCCACCATTCTAAATGGGGACGCCAGTGACGAGTCCCTTTTATTGGAGGAGCATATTGAGCTGGCAGAATCTTTTGTCGCGCTCACCAATATGGACGAGGAAAATATTATTCTCTCCCTTTATGCAAAAAATAAGGTAAAGTCTAAAATTGTGACCAAGATCAATCGCCTGAATTTTGACGATGTCATCCACACGCTGAATCTGGACAGCGTCATCTACCCTAAACACATTACAACAGAGTATATTATCCAGTATGCGCGCGCAAAAAATAATTCCATCGGCAGCAATATCGAGACATTGTACAAGCTTATGGATGACCGCGTGGAGGCCCTTGAATTTGCAATTAATGATTCCACGCGCATTACAGGGATTCCGCTATATAAATTAAAGCTTAAACCAAATCTGTTAATTGGCTGTATCACACGCTCTGGACAGGTTATTATCCCCGGCGGACAAGATATGCTGAAATCTGGCGATACGGTTATTGTGGTGACAACCAACACAGGACTTCAGGATGTCCATGATATTTTACGTGAGCAGGCGGGGTAACGACATATGAATTATTCAATTATTATCTATATTATTGGCTATGTTTTACAGATTGAGGGATTGTTTCTTCTTCTGCCCTGCCTAACAGCTCTGTGCTACCGCGAATCAAGCGGCTTTGCCTTTCTTTTTACGGCAGTTCTATGTTTTCTGCTCGGCAAGGCTGCAACCTTTCGAAAGCCCAAAAATACTGTATTTTATGGAAGGGAGGGCTTTGTCACTGTCTCCATGTGCTGGATCGTCCTCAGTATATTTGGAGCACTGCCATTTTTGCTTAACGGAGATATTCCCTCCGTGCCAGACGCACTGTTTGAGACAGTTTCTGGCTTTACAACAACAGGATCAACCATTCTCACCGATATTGAATCTCTGTCAAAATGTTCCTTATTTTGGCGTAGCTTTACTCATTGGATCGGTGGAATGGGCGTGTTGGTCTTTGTTCTCGCCGTTCTTCCAATCGCGGGCGGCGGCTCTCAGATGTACCTTATGCGCGCAGAGAGCCCCGGACCTTCTGTGAATAAGCTGGTTCCGCGGGTAAAGAACACTGCCATGATCTTATATGGAATTTACATCGTTATCACAATTATAG
Source organism: uncultured Lachnospiraceae bacterium (assembly GCA_910588535.1). Classification (GTDB taxonomy): domain Bacteria; phylum Bacillota; class Clostridia; order Lachnospirales; family Lachnospiraceae; genus RGIG8607. The sequence continues at coordinate 38,350 of CAJUOO010000015.1, forward strand.
AGATCATTCTCCTGCTAATTGGCGGCATGCCTCTCTTTGACGCTTTAACCTCCGCTTTTGGAACAGCAGGAACCGGAGGCTTTGGCATCAAAAATGACAGCTTTGCCAGTTATTCCGTTTTTTGTCAGGGAGTCGTCTCTATATTTATGATTTTGTTTGGTATTAATTTTAATATATACTATCTTCTTCTTTGTAAGAAACACAAACAGGCCTTTCAATCGGACGAGCTTCGCATGTACCTCGCTGTAATCCTTGCATCAACAGTATTTATTGCCTTCAATATCAGGCATCTCTTCCCCGGCTTTCAGGCTTTGCACCATGCTCTGTTTCAGGTTGGCTCTATTATCACTACTACAGGATTTGCCACACAGGATTTTAATACTTGGCCAGAGCTTTCTAAGATGATATTGATCTTTCTGATGTTTTTTGGAGCGTGTGCGGGCAGCACAGGAGGAGGAATTAAGATTTCACGAATCCTTATCTTAATGAAATCAATAAAAAAAGAACTGTTCTCCATCGTCCACCCAAGAAGTGTACAAAAAATCCGCGTGGATGGACAAGTTATTGAACATGATGTCATTCGATCTGTCAATGTTTTTATGGCGGCGTATCTTCTGATTATCATGCTTTCCATTCTAATCGTCAGTCTGGAGAACAAAGATACTGTAAGCACTGTCACATCTGTTATAACAACACTCAACAATATCGGTCCGGGATTGGAGCTTGTGGGACCTGTGGGCAATTTCTCATCCTTTACCGCATTGTCCAAATTTGTCTTTCTGTTTGACATGCTTGCAGGAAGACTTGAGATCTTCCCTCTGCTCATTCTCTTTATGCCAGATACTTGGAAAAAATAGACCAAAACAGAGAATCAGCCACTTGTAAAGTGACTGATTCTCTGTTTTGGTCTATCCATGTCTGTGAGCATTAATAAGTTATCATAACGATCTTTTTCTCTTCATAAAACAAACTGTTTTCGCCCATCTTTTTCTTTTGTATTAAGCTTTATCTCTTATTCTATCTCAAACTTAATATTTTCCAAATCCTGAGCCAAGTGAGATAATCTTCTCATTCTCATCAGATTCCGGTGAATAAGAGGAGTACCCTGTGGAACCTCCGTAATAGGAACTGCCTCCATCACTGCTAATTGTGTACCTGCTGTCCAAAGTGTAGCTTCCAACCGTCTCCTTCAGTCTGATAGCCTGCGTGGAAAGCTCCTCGCTCGCCGCAGCACACTCCTCGCTGGTTGCAGAATTCGTCTGAACTACCTGTGACACTTGGCTGATCGCCTGATCAATCTGTGCGACTGCTGTCGCCTGTTCATTGGAGGACTGAGCGATATTGCTGATAAGAGATACACTTCTTCCAATTGCATTCACAATCTCATCCAATGCTTTCTCTGTCTCCTCTGCAAGCTTTGAGCCATTCTTTACTTTGTTAATAGAGTCCTCAATCATCTCCTCGATCTCGCTCGCCGCAGATGAACTCTTTGCTGCCAAGCTTCTGACTTCCTCGGCCACAACCGCAAATCCCTTGCCTGCTTCTCCTGCCCTTGCTGCCTCCACTGCCGCATTCAGGGATAGAATATTGGTCTGGAAGGAAATATCATTAATTACTTTAATAATCTTTGAAATATTCTCTGATGCCTGATTGATCTCATTCATCGCGTGGATCATATCCTTCATCTGAGCATTTCCGCGGCCTGCATCCTTCTTGATATCCTGTACCAATGCGTTGGTCTCATTCGCCTGCGCTGCGTTTGCCTTAGTCTTTTCTGCGATCTCATTAATAGAAGCATTTACCTGCTGCAATGCACTTGCCTGCTCTGTAGAACCCTGTGCCAGTGACTGGCTTGCACTTGCAACCTGATCTGCTCCCGTTGTCACTTGGATGGCGGACTCACGAATTCCCCCAAGCATGCGATTGTTATCCTCAATTAAATCTCTAAGTGCCTTGCCCAACAGATCCTTATCAGAACGTGGTGTGATACTCACAGCAAGGTTTCCCTTTGCAATCTGTTCTGCAACCTCTGCCTGTGAGCGTGCTCCTGCTATCATCTGCTGAATGGCGTCAGTCAACACACCAAATTCATCGTCGCGCTCCTTCTCGATCTTAATATCTACCTCACCCAAAGCTATCTTTTTGGATGCATCTGTTATCTTCTCCATGCTCACGCGGATAATTCTTACCACGCTAAACTCTATTGCCAACCCAAATATCGTGCTGATTGCTCCCAGAGCCACCACAAAGATCTGTACTCCTTCCGCGTATTTCAATGGATTTGATGCCTTCATAATCTGGTTCAATGCCAGTATCTGCAAAACGCACATTGCAATATTTAATAGAACCAATATACTAAAGCCCACAATTAACCTTGTTTTTATCGTTACACTTTTCATTCTCTTTCCTCCATCCTGCTATTCCTCAAGCTCTGCAAAACTATCTGCCTGCTCTGCAATGCTACTATCCTCATCATGCAGAAACTTATCCAGATCCAGCAATAGCTTTACGCTATCTCCTGTTTTGCCAATTCCATACACATATTTATTCTGAACCTTGTTGCTGCGTCCAATGGATGGAGGAGGTAGGATATCCTCTTCCTCTATTGTAACTACCTCTGCAATTCTCTCTACTATTAATCCGACAACCGTTGCCTTGACATCAATCACGATAATACAGGTTCTGTCGTTGTATTCCAGCGGGGGCTGATTAAACCGAAGCGCCACATCCACAACAGGAATAATCTTTCCTCTTAGATTAATAAGTCCCTTAATATAGCTTTCCGTCTCCGGTATCACTGTTATCCTCTGAAACGGGATAATCTCATTGATATACTCAATGCCAATGGCAAAATATTCATTGCCAGACTTAAATGTCATATACTTATCCCTCTGTGTAATTCCCTCAGATAACTCTGTTGTCATCTCCTCAGACACACTCTCATCTCCTTTCCCTGTCTATCCAATCAAGCTAGCTGGGTCCAATATCAAGGCAATGCTTCCGTCCCCTAGCTGTGTACAGCCAGAAAGTCCTCTCACCTTTTTAATATACTTTGGTATTGGCTTAACAACAATCTCCTGCTCTCCAATCAGATTATCTACCAAAAGACATACCATCTTCTCCTCTAACTCCAAGAGAACCATCATACCATCCTCCACAGGAGTATTCTCTTCGGAAAGAGAAAGGTATCTGTTAAGACGAATCACTGGATAGCACTCGCCGCGGATCATAACATATTCCTCTCCGCCCGGCTCATGAATCATCATATCCTCCTTCACGCTGACAAACTGCTTTACAATTCCTGTCTCAACTACAAAGAAGGACTCTGCTGTCTCCATCACAATACCATCAATAATCGCAAGTGTGAGCGGAATCTTCATCGTCATCGTGCTTCCGTTGCCCGGTACACTGTCTATATCTAGCGTACCGCCGATGGTCTGAATATTCTTTACCACAACGTCCATGCCAACGCCACGCCCTGAAAATTCTGTCACCGTCTCATTGGTGGAAAATCCCGGATAGGTAATAAACTGGTAAACCTCCCGGTCAGTCATACTCTCAGGATTCTTTCCGGCCAAAAGTCCATTTTTTCTCGCCTTTTTCAGTATCTTGGTTCTGTCCATTCCAAAACCATCATCCTGAACGGTGATCCAGACCTTGCCGCCCTCATTCTTCGCTGACAGTGTCACCTTACCCTTTTTCGGCTTACCGGCTGCCTGTCTTTCCTCCGGCATCTCGATTCCATGGTCAACAGCATTTCTGATAAGGTGCATAAGCGGATCAGAGATATGTTCAATAATATTCTTATCCACCTCGGTATTCTCACCAACTACCTCCAGATCAATATCCTTTCCAAGCTTTCTGGAAGCATCAAACACAATACGGTTCATCTTCTGGAAGGTCGTGGTAAGAGGCATCATTCGCATCGACATAATAACGTCCTGCAAATCTGTCGAGATCTTGGTAAGCTGCCCAGCCGCCTTCTGGAAATTCTGAAGTTCAAGTCCCGGAACCTTTAAATCTGGATTTTGCAGAACCACTGCCTCTGCGATAACCAGCTCACCGATCAGATCCATAAGCTGATCCATCTTCTCCACATTAACATTAATAAAACTCTGCTTGGAAGCCTTAGGTTGCTTATTTTTATTAAGCTGTTTTGCCTTGCCCGGCTCCTTGGACTGAATGACATAATCGCCCGGAGCAATATCTTTTCCCTGCTTCTCCTCTGTCTTCTCTTCTTTTTCTTGTTTTGGCGCCGCCGCAGTATCCAGCTCGATCGGCTTTAAGAAATCACTGTTAAAGAATCCTTCTGCCGCCACCTCACGGATATCTATATTTTCTATCTCAGAGCTGGTGTCTATTATCTTCCTTACCTCATCCTCAGAGAGCTGTGCCTGAAGCAGCATGCGGAAACCATACTTTAAGATAAGATCAGAACTCGTTTCATTTGAAATAATATCTTCAGGAAAATAGATAATATCTTCCGCTGATTCCTTTAAAGCGTATACTGCAGTATACGCGCGGATATTACTCATCTGTGTATCACTTTTATATGTAATCACTATTTGGTAGAAACGGCTGCCACTCGTGGCAACAGGAGCAATATAGAACTGATTTGGAGCCACATACACATTCTCTGGGGGAAGTTCCTTCTCCACCTTTGTGATCTCATGCTTAATCTGTTTTAAAAACACATCCATCGCATCAATCAGCTCTGTGGGATCTCCGTCTGGATCATTTCCATCACGGATCTTATCCATCTCCGCCGTAATAAAGTCTGCCACATCAAGCACATGGGAAACCAGCTCCAGATGTGGTACATTATCTGGCTTTGACTCTCTTAAATAGTAAAAAATATCTTCCAGCTTATGAGCTATCTTTGTAACATTGTCAAACATCATAATACCGGAGGAACCCTTAATGGTATGCATGGTTCTGAATATTTCGTTAATTGCATCCTCGTCAAAGCACTCCGCATCTTTCTGCTCCAGCACAGTTTCCTGAAGCTTTTCCAGAAGCTGCCCATTTTCCAAAAGATACATATCCAGCATATCCTCGGTATTAAACTCTTCTGCCATTATAATGCCCTCCTTTCCCTCTTACATCGAAAGCTCAGATTAATCCCAGCTTTGTAAGTACTTCCTCAAATTTATCCACATTGAGAGGCTTTCCAGAATATACTGTACAGCCTAGCTCAAATGCCTTCTTAACATTGCGCTCATCATTGAGAGCTGTCGTCATAATAACCTTCACCATATTCTCAGGTGAAATATTCTTCTGCTTCTCAATGTTGCGAATTCCCATCAAAGCCTGATAGCCATCCATAACAGGCATCATAACATCCAGACATACCAAATCATATGGCTCGTCATCCTCCAACGACATCAGAAATGCATCCACTGCCTCCATTCCATCTACGGTAACATCCACCTCACCATATTTTTCCAGAAACTTTGACATAAACTTACGGGTAGCAAAATCATCCTCCGCCAGCAGAATTTTAAGTTTCTTCATTCGCGTTCTCCTTTCCTGCCAGCCTGTTTCTGACTGAGCAATGTATATATTTTTTTCGGAATCTCCGAAAGTGGTAGCTGATATTTCACAGCTCCTATATCGTAAGCCACTTTGGGCATACCATATACAACACAAGTTTCTTCATTCTGTCCAATTGTCTCCGCTCCAGTATTTCGAATTTTCAAAAGTCCCTGAGCGCCATCTGCACCCATTCCGGTGAGAATCACGCCTATCGCATTTTTTCCCACATACTGTGCCACGGAATCAAACAAGACATTCACGGCAGGACGGTGCCCTCCAACCTTTGGGCCATTCTTACACTCCACCTGATACCCGCCATTTACCTTCACAAGACTCATCTGCATATTGCCGGGCGCCAAAAGAGCCTTTCCGGGCATCACTCTATCACCCGTCTTTGCTTCCCTTACTTCGATCCTACACTCATTATTAAGTCTTCTCGCATACATCTCTGTAAAACCCGGTGGCATGTGCTGCACAATCACTATCCCCGGAATATCAACATCAAGCTGGCGCACCACATCAAAGATCGCCTCTGTGCCTCCCGTTGACGCCCCTATGGCAATCAGTGTATCCGGCGGAAACTTACCCAGCTTAAAAAGTGGACTGCCCACACCCATCTGCTTCAGTCCACCTACTCTGGCAGTGGACGCGATCTTGACCTTTACAGCAAGCTCTTGACGGATAAATGCTTGAAGCTGTTCTCTGCTATTGACAGATGGCTTAACCACATAATCGACCGCCCCCGCACGAAGCGCATCAAAGACAGCGTTGCTAAGAGCACTTATCACCACCACGGGAATAGGTCTCTGAGGCATAAGCTTACGCAAAAATTCAATGCCATTCATACGGGGAAGCTCGACGTCAAGCGTCATAACATCCGGTGAATATTTTATTATCGCATCCCTCGCTGCAAATGCATCCGCAGCCTCCGCCACCACCTCAAGAGTGGGATCGGAATTCAGACCATCTGCCAGAATTCTTCTAAAAAGTAGCGAATCATCTACAACTAATATTCTAATTTTTTTCATCATAACGGCTACCTGTATCCCTTACTCATCGTCCTTGTCTCCCACATCTCTATTTTCTATATATGGAAGGCTTTATATACTGAAACCTTGTTTCATCCCTGTCAATGGTTTCCGTGGTACCGATAAACAGATATCCTCCCGGCTCCATACAGTCATAAATCCTGTTCAAAAGCTGGTTCTTTGTCTCATCCTCAAAGTATATCATAACATTGCGTATAAAGACAACATGCAATTTCTTCCTAAATGGAAGCGGATCCATCAAGTTAAATTGACGGAACATCACCTGCTTTTTCAGCTCCTCCACCACCACACTCTGTGTTGCATTTAGGCTTTTAAAATAACGCTTCTTCCATGAGTTGGGAATATTGGATAGCTGATCATTATCGTAAACCCCTCGAACTGCCTTCTGAAGCACCTTCGTGGATATATCCGTTGCCAACACCGTCGTATCCCACTTTGCATGCTCCAATCCAAAGAAATCGGAAAGCACCATCGCTATCATGTAAGGCTCTTCCCCCGATGAAGCCGCCGCACACCAAATATGCAGATCCCGTTTCTTCTTCTCCTTCTCCTTAAGCTGAGGAAGCACCACCTTCTGAAAATATTCAAAATGCTCAAACTCTCTCATAAAGAAAGTATGATTTGTTGTGAGCATATCAACAAGACTCTTCGCCTCTTTTCCAGTGCGATCTGCCTCCACTGCATCCATATACTGTTCATAGCTGGCATAGCCATTGGCAGATAGATAATTCTTCATTCTACCCTCCACTATCACTCGCTTCTGTCCCAGCTCTATTCCATAATTACCTCGTATATATTCTACTATTCTCTGAAATGCTCTGTCCGTCAGAGTGTATTCCTTGCCAACTCCCAACTCATTCCCCTCCGGTTTCTCCATTCCTTTTCATCTACACCCCACAGCAAGCTAATAAAACATCCAAATTACAACACGACAAAGCTGCGGGATTATTACTTTTGCGACAGTCGCCAATATGTCCAAACCAACCTCTGTTGATTTTAAACAATTCATTGGCTTGTTGCTCGCGGGAATCAATCATCTATCATAAGCTGCTTCCTGACTCTCTTAAATATATCAAATATATCAGGATCGTACTTAAGCCCTGCTTCCTTCTCCATCACCTCAAGGCTCTCCTCCGGGCTTAACGCTTCCTTATTGGTTCCTTTTTCTGTCAGTGCATCATAATTACCCAAAATCTTCATAATCCTTGCGGAGAGTGGAATCTCCTCTCCCTTAAGCCCTGCCGGATACCCAGTGCCATCCCAGCGCTCATGGTGATAATGCGCGATATCTATCGCCATCTGGATAAATTCATTCTCCCCAATCCGCTCCTTGATCTCAGACAACAGCTCTGCTCCCTGTGCAGTGTGCTGCCTCACTATCTGCTGCTCCTCCTCTGTATAACTGCTCCTCTTATCCCGAATCTCTTTGGATACATAAAGCTTTCCAATATCATGCAGAGGTGCGGCAAGCTCAATTGCCTCGATAAAAGCATTGGACACCTGATCCTCAAACTTTGGAGAAAACTGCAAACTCTGTGAGAGGAGCCTTGCGTTGACCCGGATATTTTCCACACGGCTTTTCGCAGGATAGATGCAATGCCCCACAACCGTTGTGACAGCATCGAGGACATGCTTTTTCTCCTCCTCAATCTTTTTCACCTGCTCATTCACCACACGGTTCAGCCTCTTGTTATAAGTCTCTATCTCTCGTTTCATCTCATAGCTGTGAAGCTGTGTGCTCACTCTTGCTGTAACCTCTGCAAGCGCAAAGGGCTTGGTAATAAAATCCGCTCCCCCAAGCGTAAATCCCATTACCTTATCGTTCAGATCCGATGTCGCTGAGATAAAAATTACTGGTATATCCCTTGTGCGGGTATCATTCTTGAGGATCTCACACAGCTCAAAGCCACTCATCTCTGGCATGGTAATATCCAAAAGAAACAACTTGGGCAGATGCTCCCTTGTCAATGCAAGTGCTTCCGCACCACTGCTCACTCCCGCCGCCTCATATCCCATACTCTCAATCATCTGAATTAAAATTACCTGATTGACCTCCAGATCATCTACAATAATAACATCTGGCTCTGACTGATTCTGCATTTCCTGTGCCATGGTCACTCCTCCTCTCTTCCTGTGTTGTCTCTCAGCGTCTCATATGCCTTCATTGCCTTCTCATAATTTTCCTTCCGTATTGCAAGCTCCAAGCGGAAGATCAGGCGCCCACACTCTTCCCTGCTCTCCAAAAGACGTTTCAGATTCTCAGCAAAGCCTTCCGCCTTCTCCCAGTTCCCCATCTCAATACAGAGAACCAGCTTCTCCATCGTCTCCTGCGTAGCATGAAGATTCTCTGGTGTGCCATACTGGTACATAGCGTCAATCTCGTCGATCCCTGCCATGCTATATGCATTTTCCTTAATATCTAAGATAGACGTCTCTGCCACTCTGCCCTGTTCCTTGCTCACACTGTCTGCAGGAAGCTTAATCATAACAGAAAAGCTAAATATACTGCCCTTGCCTTTCTCGCTCTCCACATTGATGCTGCCGCGCATCAGCTCCACTATCTCCTTGCACACCACAAGCCCCAGCCCACTGCCGCCATAGCGTCTGGTGATGGAAGCGTCAACCTGTGAAAAACTCTTAAAGAGCTTATCCTTCTCCGTCTCACTGATCCCAATCCCAGAATCAATCACCAAGAAGAAAAGCTCTACCTCATCCTGCTTTTGCAAAGTCTTGATAGCCTGAACCACAACCTTGCCAGCAGAAGTGAATTTAATGGCGTTGGAGATTAGATTATTTAACACCTGAGTGATGCGAAGCTCATCTCCAACCACTCTCTCTGGCACATTTTCATTCACGGTAAACTGAAGAGTCAGTCCCTTTTCCACCGCCTTGGAGGAGTGAATATCCTCCACATGGTGCATCATCTCCCTGAAATCAAATTCCCTCTCCTCAAGTGTAAATTTATTCGCCTGAAGCTTTGAAAAGTCCAGAATATTATTGATAAGCTTATTCATATCCATACAGCAGCGCTCTATAATCTCCATCGTCTTCTTCTGCTGTGGTCTATCTTCTATTGAGAGAAGATTCTGAACATGCCCCAGAATACCATTGACTGGCGTGCGAAGCTCATGTGTGACATTCGCCACAAACTCATTCTTCGTTCTCTCAGCCTGACCTGCCTCATTCTTCACTTTGTCAAGCTCTCTCACAGCACCCACACGCTCTCTGGAATTTAGCGCCATACATACATATCGAGCTGGGTTCTCCCTCACGCGCTCCAGCTTAATATCAGCGGGAAAGCAAGTCTGGTTCGCTCTGTATATACTTCCCTCAAATGAATCCTCGCCACATTCCACGTCAATCAGAGTGCCATCCTCCGCCCTGTGAAGCAGACCGGTAAGCACTCTCTCTATGCTCACTCCAAGAAGCTCATTCTCCTGATACCCAAGCTCGGCTTCTGCCCTCTTATTTGTGGCCAGAATCTTGCCCTTCTCGTCAAAAAGAATAATCATCTCAAGTGCAGTTGCTATAATATACTCATCATAATTATGTAATTCCATTTTTCCTCTCCGTTGGATTTCAAAACCATACTTTGCTATTATAACACATTCCTAATCAAAAAACAATTATAGCTGACACTTTTTCTGCTACAGCTCCTCAAGCCCCCTAAGCTTCTCCCCAAGATTTGTCAGCCCTCTTTCTTCCCCTGCTCCCCGCCTGCTAAGATAACATTCCTCAAGTTCCTTTCCAAGCTTCTCCACCTCTTCATACAGCTCCCGTGCTGAGAGAAGCAAGCAGCCCTGCCCTCTAATTATGATCTGCTCTAACCCATCCGAGGTAGCCACAGTCACTTGATACCGTTTGGAATTATCATGAGCAAATTTTTCAATATATTGATCTGCCGTCTCCGCCTCCTTGGTGTACACAACATGGATATTATGATAATCCATAACCTCCGTGGCATGCCCCTGCACGCGGTAAGCATCAAAAACCACAATTAATTGACACTGCTTCATCCCCTGATAATTACACATAATATCAAGAAGCCTGATTCTCGCCCCATCTATGCTCACGCTCGCAAGCTCTCTCAGTTCCTCCCACGCAAAGATGACATTATAGCCGTCGACCAGCAGATATTCTTCCCTCGGCTCCTTTTTTCCCTTCTCGTTGCGTATCCCAGTATAACCACTGATATTTTCCTTCTTTGCAGGAGCAAATTTTTTGCGCGCTATCGTCTTGTCCGCTTTATTTGCAAAAAAGGTTCTGGCAAAGATTCTCTCGATCTCCTCTTCCTCTATAAATTCCTCCCGATAAGACGCATCAGGCACAGCAAGAACTCTCTCACTCTCTCCTGATGCTCTGTCAAAAAAACTTGGAAGATGCATATGCTCCTTCACTCTATCCCAGCTTACCACCGTTCCAGCTCCGTGAGAACAGAAAACAGAATCAGCGGGATTATCAATATCCCGCTCTGGAAAGTAGCCTGCCTGTTGTATGATCTCCTCCTCATTATGACAAGGCGCATAACCACTAAGACTTAGGCTCAGCCTTCCCCGCCCTCTTGTGTAGGCAGATAATTCCTTCTGATAGGCCTGTATCAATCCTGCCGGAGCCTGTCCCACAAGAACTGCCATTCCATTCTCCATCAGTTCTGGTGATTGGAAGCTCCCCTTCCTCTGCTCCATATCATTCATCAACCTGCCTATATTCTCTGCTGGAACCTCTATCACAAAATCAAAATAAGGTTCAAGAAGAACGGACTGTGCCTGCATCAAGCCTTGTCTGACTGCACGGTATGTTGCCTCTCGAAAGTCTCCTCCCTCCGTGTGTTTTTGATGAGCGCGCCCAGATACCAGTGTGATCTTGACATCCGTCAAAAAAGAACCAGTGAGAACCCCTCGGTGCTCTTTTTCCTTCAGATGCGTCAACACCAATCTCTGCCAGCTCTCGGCAAGTACATCTGTACTACAATCTGAACAAACGAGAATACCACTTCCGCGCTCTGCTGGTTCCATCAACAAATGAACCTCCGCATAGTGGCGAAGCGGCTCAAAATGTCCCACACCTTCCACAGTATCTGCTATTGTTTCCTTATATATAATGCTTCCCTCTCCAAATGCCACCTTGACCTGAAAACGATCCTCTATCAACCGTCCAAGTACCTCCGTCTGCACCTCCCCCATAAGCTGTACCCGAATCTCTTTTTGTTCCTCCTCCCAGACAATATGAAGCAGAGGTTCCTCCTCCTCAAGTTCTCGCAGCTTCGGAAGTAGCACCATCGCATCACAGCCGGGTGGCAGAAGAATCTGATACATTAAGATAGGCTCAAGAAATGGATTCTGCATCTTATGCTCCACACCAAAGCTCTGGCCGGGAAATGTGCCTGTCGGTCCAGTCACCGCGCAGATCTCCCCGGCATCCACCTCCTGTGCAAGCTCATACTTTGCACCTGAGTACAGCCGAAGCTGATTGACCTTCTGTCCATCCAGAAGAGATTTTACCCTGAGACTGCCCCCTGTCAGTTTCAGATACGTCAGGCGATTTCCCTGTTCATCTCTCCCGATCTTAAAGACCCTTGCGCCAAATTCCTTCGAATATACCCGTGCCTGTGTATAGTGATCAATGCCTTCCATAAACTCCTCAACACCAAAAAACTTGAGCGCTGAGCCAAAAAAGCATGGAAAAGCACAGCGTCCCTTAACTAGCGCCGCGATCGTTTCATCTGCAAGGCTGTCTTTTTGAAGAAATTCCTCCATCGCCTCCTCACTACACATGGCAAGTCCATCATAAACTTCCTCCATGGAAGCAGAGAAATCAATGCAGTCCTCACTAAGTTCTTCCCTTATATGCTCCATCAGCTTTTGTCTGTCTGCATTTCCCTGATCCATCTTATTCACAAAAAGAAACACAGGAATCTGATAGCTCTTTAACAGCCTCCAAAGTGTCCGTGTATGTCCTTGTATCCCATCCATCGCACCAATCACCAAGATGGCATAATCTAACACCTGAAGTGTTCGCTCCATCTCTGCCGAAAAATCCACATGCCCCGGCGTATCCAAAAGTGTTATCTGCAAATCCTTGTAGATCATGCGTGCCTGTTTAGAAAATATCGTGATCCCACGCTCTCGCTCCAGCTCATAGGTATCCAGAAAAGCATCACGGTTATCTACACGCCCCGGCTTTCTTAAAGCACCTGATGTGTAGAGCATCGCCTCCGACAGCGTCGTTTTGCCGGCATCCACATGCGCAAGAATTCCGATCACAAGCCTTTTCATATTAATGCTTTTGCTCCAGATCTCTCACAAGCGGCTCCACCTGAGACAGCATATTATCAATATCCTCAAACATAGAACTCTTTGTGGTTCCAAGCTCATTCGCCCTTACAATATGCTCTCTCATCACCTCATACTGGCGCTCTGTCTCCTCAAAGGATAATGCCACCTCATCCAGCCGTCTCTGTGATGCATCCATCGCCCCTGTAATCTGATCCTGAACCTTCTCTGCACCACCCGCCGCTGTGGTAATATGATCAAACATCTGATAGGTCATATCCACATTATCCAAGCTTCGCCCAAGTGCCATTTTAGACGTGGATATACTTAAATTCATCTTATCTGTGCCATTGTTCACGTCATTAATGCTCACATCGACATTTTTCACCAAAAGCTTGATCTCACTTGCCAGCCTTTTCACCTCGCCTGCCACGACCGCAAAGCCTTTTCCCTGTTCCCCCGCTCTCGCCGCCTCTATGGAGGCATTCATAGCAAGAATATTCGTCTCGTTTGCAATCGTCACAATCTGCCGCATACAATTCCGAATCTGTGTGATGGACTCCTGAAAATCTGCAAATGTATCTTGTATCTTATCAAAATGCTCTGAAACCTGCTCTGCACTCTCTCTAAGTCCGTTTACCTGCGTCTGGGCTTTATTCACAGAACCTTCAATATCCTGCTTTACATCGGCAAATTGCTCCGATATCTGTCCTACCTCTTCAAACATATCGTGAAAAGAATGAAGCTTCTCCTTAAGCACAGCATTTTCCTGAAGTACAGCATGAAACGCACTCTCAATCTCCTGCAGCTCCTTTAGAGAGCTCACCTCCTTCACCGCCAGCTCCTCCCTGTAGCTCTTTAAGCTGTCCGAGACATGAAACAGCGGATATAAATCCTTTTTCTTGGATAACAACATTGTTGGTTCCTCCTCATATTCCTAATCTTACTCAAACACCACGCATGACATAGATTGATTGACAAACTGATTATTATAATGTTCTCCATAGCCAATCAATCCCACATGATTCCCCAGCGCTGCCATGGCGCTCAGATATTCTCCCATATCATTATTCTGGCTAAACAGCTTGTAGCGGAATAGACAATTCACGGAAAACACAGCAGAGATATGTTCAAAATCCTCACGAATAGTATGTATGGTTTCCTGCACAGTCTGCTTATAGTCGACCAGCTCCAACATGGTTAGGACATCCGAATCATTTACCTGACGGTAACAAGTAAGCGCATTTCCCTCTACCGCCTGTATAGAGATGATACAGATATCCTCCCCGCTCAGCTTTCCAAAAGGATTCTGAAATGTCTGTGTACAGATATCCTCCTCCTTCACATTTAATATCTCCATATAGACCTTCTTCGCCGGCTTCCCGTTAAGCATCCCAAGCAGATAACGGCTTCGATCCGTCTCCGAGGCAATCAGTCGGTACTGCCCCATCGGCTTATATATATTCTCCTTATATACTTTCACTTTTCCTGTCTGATTTTTAATAAGAGCATAGGCGCAAGCATCCTCATAGATCTTGCCATTCACTGCGATCTTGCCCTCACCCCCAGTTCCCCCAACCAAGGATATCCCTCTTTTTTTCAACATACTGTGCGCTGTCGTCAACACACAGGCATCATTTCCTGAACAGAAATCAATGCAGACGGTATCATTGGCATCTGCGTTAATACTCTCCATATCACGCTCCAGACGCCCAATATATTTCACCGGCACCAAAGAAGCCTGCTCAAGTACATTCGTCACAGCGGCAACACCATAATATGCGACAACTCCTACGCCTTCCTCCACAATCCTAGTATCATAGCTCATACCTATACAGCCTATACTTGGAGTATTTGGAAAAAGCTTTTTTAACTGTGCCACATGGGCTTCAAACTGGTTCTTGTTTGACATCAGAAAAAGAACCTGCGGTTTGGACAGTCCTTTCACTGCCTCCTTCAGATCTCCCTTCTGGCTCATCCCAAAAATTTGCTTCATCCCATTCTTCCTTTCTTTTCCTTTTTAGTGTAATACCTGAGCAGTTTTCATTCTCCGCCTGACCATCACTTCCGCATTGAAAAGGTCAACTGCCTCCATGCATAAATTTGTCTTTTCTGTCTATTATATCGCATTTTGCTTCTGATTCCAATCTATTTTTCCTTCAAATTCCATTCTTCTTCTCTCTCTATCCTTTTGGGTACAAAAATCAAGCACTGTCGCCCGGTAAAACCCTTCCTTCTCCTTAAAAATCTGCGAATATTTCCATCTGCTTTTTCAGCTCTTCTACAATCTCCCGGTTTGTATCCATACGACTTGTAATATCTGCCATATCCTCGACCAAGCTCTTAGTACTGCCCGCAACTCCGGTAATCCCAGCAGCACCATCATCAATCGCCTTTGTAATGCTTCCAATGGAGTCCGCTATCTCAGTCATGGAATTTCTAAGGTGATCGGTCCTGCTGTTAAATGCATCGATCCTCTCCTTTACATAATCGGCATCTTCTTTGTACTGTCTTCCTGAATGAACAAATTCCTGAAATTCTGCCAATATCGTCTCGCTCAGATAGTTCGCCATATCTTGGGAGTGTTTCGATAAATTATACACTGCATTTGTGACAACCTGATTGACCTCCTGAATACGGTTCGCCGTTTCACTGCAAGAGCCTGCCAAAGATTTGATCTCCGAGGCAACGACAGCAAAACCCTTTCCTGCCTCACCGGCATGCATAGCTTCTATGGAGGCATTAAGGGCAATCAGATTCGTCATGGAAGAGATTTCCACAATATCCTTTGTCAGTTTGTCTACCTGATCCACACTCCTGCTGTTCTCGATCGCCTCCTCAAGCACTTTCAAAATACTGACTATCTTCTTTTGAATTACCTCCGTATTTGCCTGTGCTGCCCCCTCCATCTCATTGGCCCTCTGCTTCATCGCGGTGGAATAATCTGTGATAACACCACATTCTTCTGCCATCTCATGAACATCACTCTTGATATCTGCAGCATTGCTATTAATTATCACCGCATTATTTGCCACCTTCTGAACCGCTATGGACAGAGAATCGGCAAGGGAAGAAAGACCTCTGGCACTTTCCCCCGATGTCCGAGTATGCTTTAACACCTCACCTGTCACCTCATCAAGCTTATGTGAGCTTTCATGAAGTGTATCCAGCGCACCCTTGATCGGCTTTATTACATATTTTTTAATTATTCGAATGGCGGCGATTACCAATACGAAGCACGACACAGTAGACACAACAGCGATGATCAAGGAAACCACATAGACCATCCAAAGCCTCTGTCTTGCGCTGTCTGTCCTTGCGCTTACCGCCGCATACAACTCATCGATGTTGTCTGTTATAGCAGAGCCAAAATGGGCGACATCACCGTTGGCACAGGCGTAGGCATCTTGTGTCTTACTGTCCGCACTCGCACAAACCAGATAGACCAACGCATGCTTAAAAGAGTCATAGTTCTCTAATAGCTGTGTATAGATCGCTTTTTCCTCTTCCATGACATAGGTTTCATATTCTTTTAAATATGTTTCCAATGTTTTTTCTTCTTCCTTGATTTGTCCCACAACGACAATCATTGTATTATAATCCATCGCAACAATATGTGACAGAGCCAATTTATGAATATTTGTGGTTGTATGGCGAATGTCCTGCAATGTTTCCAAGCCAACCATATAATTATCCACGATTTTCGAAGCGTTGAAATTAACATTGTTAATGCCAAAAACGGACAGAGCATTAGAAATTAATGCCACAACTCCCAAAAGGATAATTGGAAGTATCAGACGTTGTTGAATTGTGAGTTTTTTCTTCATCTTACATTAAAAAATCCTTTCGATCTATGTACTATCTTGCAGTGACACCTTCCACCATCTCATCTAACTGTTCCTGTAAGCTCTGTAAAGACAGATTTCCCGCTACGATATTTCCTGCAAATTTTGAAACGGGGTCCCAGAACTTGCCGCCCACCCGCTGAAGCTGGGAAAATTCAGATTGCTCTAGCAGGGCGGAGATCGCGGGAGACTCTCTGATCCTCTCAGAATCTGCGACTGTTATATTGGATGGACCCTGCCCGCGCATTTC